>JACPZX010000014.1 GCA_016195325.1 Acidobacteriota bacterium | reverse complement strand
ATGGAGGAGTCCGCGGACGCGACGGGCCCCGGGCTCGTCGTGGTGCCGCCGCCCCCCGACCCGGCCGATCTCGAGGCCGTCCCCGAGCCGGACGGAGGGTCCGACGGGAGCACTCCGGACGGCCCGGACGGAGACGAAGAGGAGTGAGACGATGAAGTTCTTTCTCGACACCGGCAGCGTGGAAGAGATCCGCAAGGGGCTCGAGCTCGGGCTCGTGGACGGCGTGACGACCAACCCGTCTCTCGTCGCGAAGGAAGGGCGCTCGTTCAAGGACCTCCTCAAGGAGATCTGCTCGATCGTGAGCGGCCCCGTGAACGCCGAGGTCACCGCCATCGACTCGCCGGGGATGCTGAAGCAGGCGATGGAGCTGAAGGAGATCGCCCCGAACATCATCATCAAGATTCCGATGGTGCCCGAAGGGCTCAAGACCCTCAAGATTTTGTCCGAGAAGAAGGTCCGGACGAACATCACGCTCATCTTCTCACCCGTGCAGGCCCTCGTCGCCGCGAAGCTGGGCGCGAGCTACGTCAGCCCCTTCATCGGCCGGCTCGACGACATCGGCCAGGTCGGGATGGACGTGATCCGGCAGATCCGGCAGATCTACGACAACTACGGCCTCGAGACGGAGATCCTCACCGCGAGCGTCCGGCACCCGGTGCACGTCCTCGAGGCGGCGCTCGCCGGGAGCGACGTCGCGACGATGCCCCTCAAGGTCTACGAGATGCTCATCAAGCACCCCCTGACCGACGCCGGCAACGAGAAGTTCCTCGCCGACTGGAAGAAGCTGGCCGGGCAGAACGCCAGGTAGTGGACCGCTACGCCGACCTCAGAGCCCGCAACGAAGCCGCACTGAAGGGGGGCGGAGAGGAGAGGCTCCGCCGCCAGCACGACGCGGGCAAGCTCACGGCGCGGGAGCGCATCGAGGCGCTCCTCGACGGCGGCACCTTCCAGGAGTTCGACCGCTTCGTCGAGCACCGATCCACCCTCTTCGGGATGGAGCAGCAGAAGATCCCGGGTGACGGCGTCATCACGGGTTGGGGAAAGGTCGAGGGGCGCCCCCTCTTCGTGTTCGCGCAGGACTTCACCGTCTTCGGCGGATCGCTCTCGGAGTCGTACGCCGAGAAGATCTGCAAGGTCATGGACCTGGCCATGAAGGTGGGCGCGCCGATCGTCGGCCTGAACGATTCCGGCGGAGCGCGCATCCAGGAGGGAGTCGTCAGCCTCGCCGGCTACGCCGACATCTTCCTGCGGAACACGCTCGCCTCGGGAGTGGTCCCGCAGATCTCGGCCATCATGGGGCCGTGCGCGGGCGGCGCCGTCTACTCCCCGGCGATCACCGACTTCACGGCGATGGTCGAGAACACGTCCTACATGTTCATCACCGGGCCGGACGTCATCCGCACCGTGACGCACGAGGAGATCTCCAAGGAGGAGCTGGGCGGGGCCCACGCGCACAACCGCACGAGCGGCGTCGCGCACTTCGCCGCGCCCGACGACCGGGCCTGTCTCGCGCTCATCCGCGATCTTCTCTCCTTCATGCCGCAGAACAACCAGGACGAGCCCCCGATCCGCGAGACCCGCGACGATCCGGATCGCCGCGAGGAGCGCCTCACGACGCTCGTCCCCGAGAACCCGAATCAGCCCTATGACATCAAGGAGCTGATCCGGCTGGTCGTCGACGAGGGGTATTTCCTCGAGGTGCACGAGGAGTTCGCCCCGAACATCGTCGTGGGGTTCGCGCGCCTCGACGGCCGCCCCGTGGGGCTGGTGGCCAACCAGCCCGCCGTCCTCGCCGGCGCCCTCGACATCGACTCGTCCGTGAAGGGGGCGCGCTTCGTCCGCTTCTGCGACGCCTTCAACATCCCCCTCGTCGTCTTCGAGGACGTCCCGGGTTTCCTCCCGGGCGTGCGCCAGGAGCATGGCGGCATCATCCGTCACGGGGCGAAGCTGCTCTACGCGTTCGCCGAGGCGACGGTGCCGAAGCTCACCGTCATCACCCGGAAGAGCTACGGCGGGGCGTACTGCGTCATGGCGAGCAAGCACATCCGCACCGACGTGAACTTCGCCTACCCGACGGCCGAGATCGCGGTGATGGGCCCCGAGGGGGCGGTCGAGATCCTCTACAAGAAGGAGCTCTCGCAGGCGAAGGACCCCGCGGCCGCGCGCGCGCTGAGGGTCCGGGAGTTCCGGGACGCGTTCGCAAACCCGTACGTGGCCGCGCAGCGCGGCTACGTCGATGAGATCATCGAGCCGAAGGAGACCCGGCCGAAGCTCATCGCCGCGCTCGGCCTCCTCTCGACGAAGATCGACCGCAATCCGCCCCGCAAGCACGGCAACATCCCCCTGTAGGATCCGAGGCGCGCGCCGATGTCGGCTCCCTTCCGCAAGATTCTCGTCGCGAACCGGGGGGAGATCGCCGTCCGCGTGGCGCGCGCGTGCCGCGAGATGGGGATCGCGACGGTGGCCGTCTTCTCCGACGCCGATCGCGACAGCCTCCACGTGCGCTACGCCGACGAGGCGTACCCCATCGGCCCGCCGGCCCCCGCCGAGAGCTACCTCCGCATCGACACCCTTCTCGAAGTCGCCCGCCGCTCGGGGGCCGAGGCGATCCATCCCGGTTACGGATTCCTGTCGGAGAACCCGAACTTCGCCGAGGCCTGCGGGAAGGCGGGGGTGATCTTCATCGGCCCGCCGGCGCGCGCCATGGAGATGATGGGGAACAAGATCGAAGCCCGCCGGATCATGAAGGCCGCCTCCGTGCCGATCACTCCCGGCTCTGCCGGCGCCGTGACGAGCGCGGCGGAGGTCCGGAAGATCGCCGGCGAGATCGGCTACCCGATTCTCATCAAGGCTGCGGCGGGGGGCGGCGGGCGAGGCATGCGCGTCGTCCGGGCGGCGGGCGAGATCGAGTCGGCGCTGACCGCCTGCCGATCGGAGGCGGAAGCCGCCTTCGGCGATTCGAGCGTCTACGTCGAGCGGTACGCGGAGAAGGTCCGGCACATCGAGGTCCAGGTTCTCGCGGACGCGAAGGGGAACACCGTGCATCTGGGAGAGCGGGAGTGCTCGATCCAGCGCCGGCACCAGAAGCTCATCGAGGAGTCTCCATCTCCCGCGATCGACGATTCCTCCCGCGCCCGCCTCTGCGAAGCGGCGGTCCGCGCCTGCGAGGCGATCGGGTACCGGTCGGCGGGCACCGTCGAGTTCCTCGCCGACGGCGAGGGGGGCTTCTCGTTCATGGAGGTCAACGCGAGGCTCCAGGTGGAGCATCCGGTCACCGAGATGGTGACGGGGATCGATCTCGTGAAGGCGCAGATCCGGATCGCCGCCGGCGAGGCGCTGGCTCTCCGCCAGGACGAGATCCGGATCCGGGGGGCGTCCATCGAGTGCCGCCTGTGCGCCGAGGATCCCGACAATCATTTCCTCCCGTCCCCCGGACGCATCGACAGGCTTCGCGCGCCCGGCGGCCCGGGCGTGCGCGACGACAGCGGCGTCTACGAGGGGTACGTCATGCCGCCGCACTACGACTCGCTCTTCGCGAAGCTGATCGTCTGGGGAGAGACGCGCCTTGCGGCCATCGAGAGGATGCGGCGCGCGCTCGACGAGTACGTCGTCGAGGGGATCCCGACGACGCTCCCGTTCCACCGGCGCGTCATGAGCGACGCGCGATTCGTCGACGGCGATCTGCACACCCGGTTCATCGAGGGACTGAACGGCCGCTCCCCGCACGCCGGCTCGCAGGCGCCGGATCGCGCCCTCGACCTCGCGGCGATCGCGGTCGCGCTGGCGAAAGAGTCGGGCGCGCGGCGGATGTCGGCCGAGGCCGAGCGGAAGGGGCGCGGGCTCTCGAGCGGGTGGCGGCAGGCGGGAAGGCGGCGTCAGATGGACGATCGGCTGTGAGCCAGCAGAGCACGAGGACGTCGATCCGGATCGGCGAGCGCCTCCACGAGGTCTCGCTTCAGCGGCGCGGCGCGCGGGTCGTCGCATCGGTCGACGGCCGCGAGTACCGGCTCAACGTCCACGAGTCGCACGGAGGGGTCTACTCGCTGCTGCCTCTCGACGAGGGGGGAGCGCAGGTCGAGGTGCAGGTGGCGCCGTCGCGCGACGACGCGGGGATGTACCACGTCCGGGTGAGGGGACGCGCGTTCGAGGCGAGGGCGGAGGCCCCGGGGAGCCGGGAGAGGGAGACGATCCAGCGATCGGCCGGGGCAGGGCCGCGGCCGCTCAAGTCGGTGATGCCGGGGCGCATCGTGCGCCTGCTTGTCGAGGCCGGGGCGTCGGTGAAGCGGGGCCAGGGGATCATCGTCGTCGAGGCGATGAAGATGGAGAACGAGCTTCCGTCCTCGAAGGATGGGATCGTCACACAGATTCTGGTCTCGCCGGGAGATCGGGTGGAATCCGGAGCGACTCTCGCCATCATCGAGTGACGCGGCGTGCCGCGGAGGTGTCCGTTGAAAATCGAAGGGGCGCCCGTGAAGGCGCCCCAGATGAATGCGTTCTTGGAAGTACGACTACCTGTTGACGATCGAGTCGAGCTCTTTGCCCGCCTTGAACCGGACCAGCTTCTTGGCCTTGATCTGGATGCTCGCGCCCGTCTGCGGGTTGCGGCCGATGCGGGCCTTTCTCTTGGACGAGTAGAAGGTTCCGAAGCCCACGAGCGTGACGCGCTGTCCCTTCTTGACCGACTTGGTGATCCCGTCGATGAGCGAAGCGACCGCTGCCGCGGCCTGACCCTTGGTGATCTCCGCCTCTTCCGCGATCTTCTTGATGAGATCCGCCTTGTTCATCCGATACCCCCTTGCGTCCGGTCACGTGTCTGAGAATCGTACGGGCGAGCGATTTCGCCCGGAGCGGCGTCGTTTATACCAGAGCCCCGAAAACGAGTCAAGAACATGAGCGCGAGAAAAGCCCATCAGCGTGAGGTTTCGAACTTCCGGTGGATCCTCCCGGCGGCGCTTCTGCTCGTGACGCTGCCCGCGGCGGCGCGCGCCGTGTCCGAGCCGCCGCCGCTGCGGCCGAAGGGCATGGCGATCGAGCACGCGGAGGCGAACCTCGTTCTCGTCGACGTCCTCGTGCGGGATCGTGACGGGAAGTCCGTCGCCGGGCTGAAGCAGGGCGACTTCGATCTGCTGATCGACCGGCTGCCCGCACCGATCGCGTCGTTCGAGGACGCGTGCGTCGAAACGCCGGCGGCGACGCCCGGGGCCGAAGCCACCGCATCCGGCCCGCCTGCGCCGCCCGCTCCCGCGGAGAAGCGGCACATCGTCATGTTCTTCGACATCGCCCAGCTCACGCGGGTGGGACGGAACCGATCCCTCGACGCCGCGCTGAAATTCGTGCGCGATTCGATGCGCCCCGAGGACAGCGTGATGCTCCTCGCGATGAAGGGGAAGCCGATCCTCCTCGAATCGTTCACGTCGGATCGGGATCGCCTCGCGGCCCGCCTCGAGGCGGTCAAGGCCGACGACGACATGCTCGACATGTCCGTCGTGGAGGAGCGGCTGAACATGCTCGACATCATGAGCAAGGACTGCGCGCCGCTCGATCCCGAGTGCCACGCGCGGCTGAGCGTCGCCAGCGCGTACGCGCTGGCGGAGGAGGCCAAGACCCGCCGCAGCCTCAGCGCGCTCAAGAGCCTCATGCCGGCTCTCGCGGCGATCCGGGGCCGCAAGAGCCTCGTGTACTTCAGCGAGACGCTCCGCGACGAGCCGGGGCTGCAGTACCTCCTCGTGGTGGGCAGCTCGCCGGCTCAGATCGGCATCAACCTGAAGCCGGTGATTCAGGACCTGCACAAGGAGGCGAACATCTCGGGCGTCTCGTTCTACCCGGTCTTCGCCGCCGGGCTCGGAGAGGGGAGCGGGAGCAGCTTCAACGACGCGTCGATGGGGCGCATCGCGTCCGGCGACACGCAGCTCCCCGCGCGCGCGGGGCAGGCGGGGGAGGACGCCGCGCTCGGCCTCGAGACGACCCTCGCCCTCGAGACGGGGGGTCAGTCCCTCAAGCGATCGAACGATCTGTCGAGGACCTTCGCGGCGATGAGCGCCGACCTCTCGTGCTACTACGTCATCGGCTACGCCAACACGGGCCCCGGCGACGGCAAGCGCCACAGCATCATCGTGAAGGCGAAGACGAAGGGATACGACGTCCGGCACCGTCCGTACTTCGAGGATCTCTCGGAGATCACGCGCCTCGACAAGAAGTTCACTTCGGCGCTCATCGCCCCGGCCTACTACAGGGAGATCGCGACGAACGTCAACGCCTTCCAGCTCGCTCCGAGCGCGCAGGGGATCCCGTTCCTGGTCAAGATCGACGTTCCGCTCGACGCCGTGACGCTGGTCAACCAGGCGGACGGCAAGCGCGCGGGCGAGGTCGAGGTCCGGGGAAAGGTCTGGAGCGGGCCCAACGAAGCCTGCAAGTTCTCGCGGCGGTTCCCCGTGGGCCTCGAGCCGGGCGAGACCACGGCGTCGCGACACCTGGTCTACGAGGCCGGCTGCGTCCTGCAGCCCGGGAGCTACGACCTCACCGTGGCGGTCCTCGATGGGGCGAGCTGGGAGATCGGAGGGGCCGAGACCCCTCTCCCGGTGAAGGCGAAGGCGCCGGGCGTCGTGGGCGACGTTCTCCTCTGGACGTCGACGATCGGCGACTACCTCGTCGCGGCCGACGCCGTTTCCGTCGGCATTCAGGACTCGGGCAGCGGCCACGGCTTCGTGCCGAAGAGCGAACGCCGGTTCGACGCCCGCGAGGCGGCGCTGATTTACGCGATCGTGTGCCCGCCCCCGGCGGCCGGTTCCACGGACCCGGCCGCCGGGCGCCTCGACGTGTCCCGCAGCATCATCTCGGGCGATTCGGTCGTCGCCGCGTTCCCTCCGCTCCAGATGGGGAGCCCCGCCCAGCCGGCGAAGGATTGCGAGGGAAGCTTCGCCACGATCCCACCGGGACGCCTTCAGCCGGGTCTGTACACCTTTCAGGTGAAGGTCACCGGCGCCGGAGGCGATCCGATCCTGCGCCGGGCGAACTTCGCGGTGGACGCGGGTGCGAAGAACTGACGAGCGGGCTCATGGAGATCACGCGATGAAGAGAACGACGATGCTCGCCCTGGCGCTGACCGCCTGCGCCTCGATGGGGCTGCCGATCGCCGAGACGAACCAGGAGCTGGCGCTCGAGGTAAGGGCCACCGAGATGGCTTTCGCCGCCACGATGGCGGCCCGGGATCACAACGCCTTCACGTCCTTCGTCGCCGACGAGGCCGTCTTCTTCGGGGGGAAGAGCGTGCAGCGCGGCAAGCCCGCGGTGGCCGCCGCCTGGAAGAAGTTTTTCGAGGAGCCGAAGGCCCCCTTCTCGTGGGCGCCCGAACAGGTCGAGGTCCTCGACTCCGGCACCCTCGCGCTGAGCACGGGCCCCGTCCTCGACCCGGACGGCAAGAGGATCGGGACCTTCAGCTCCATCTGGCGGCGTGAGCCGGACGGAAAGTGGAAGATCGCCTTCGACAAGGGATGCCCCCCCTGCGACGGCGCGTCCCGGCCCTGAGCTCCCCGACCTGACGCGGTCACCGCGCGTCCGTAACGCCGCGGCGACCGCGTAACGGCCCCGCGTCCGCCGGCGGACGCCCCCGAGGCCGGCAGGCGCCTCTCCGTTCCCGCGACCTCCCTGTTCCATCAATCACTTCCCTCCCCTACGAGACAAACCCGACAGTCGGCACGCTTCCTGCCTAGCCTCGGGCACACGCCATTGAAGCAATCATCGGTCAGCGCTGACCTCCAACGGTGCGGATCGCCGTCGCAGCACGGTGCCGCGAGGCGATCCGCCGCCCCGTGAGAGGGACCGACCATGTCGAGGTATTGCAGGCGTCTTGTGTTCGAGATCATTGCGATGGGTGTTGTCGTCACCGCCATCGCGGGCGGGATCAATCCGGCGGGCGTCATTGACGGTGGCCCGTGGTCTCGCATCGTCTACGACGCCGCCGGCAACGTCGTCTCGGCCGCCGGCCGGACCTCCCAGCGGACACCGATGGCGCTGACGGTCGCGACGTCCGAGGAGCCCGGCCTCGTCGTGGCGACGACCACGTTCGTCCGCGGCGAGGAGACGCTGCGCATGGAGCGCGTCTACGACGAGGCGCGGGGCCTCGAGGTCACCTACTCGGCCGGGGCTGAGAGCGCGAAGCTCTTCATCAAGCGCGACGCCGACACCGGCGAGACGAGCGCCGTCGTGGTGCTCGCGGACGGCGAGGTGAGGGCCGCGACCCTCGGCGAGCGGGGGAACCGTCTCTCCGGAGACGCGAGGGGAGTCCGCGAGGCGTTTCTCGAGCGCTCGCACCTCTTCCAGCTCGTCCGCGAGTTCGAGCGGAATGCCTCGATGCTCGGCGGCCCGGTGCCGGAGGCGCCCTGCCTCGACGGGCGCGCGAACGGGCGCAAGAACCAGTGCGCGTGGGAGTGCGCGTTGTCCGGGGTGTCGTGCGGGATTTGCAAGTCGAGCTGCGCCGCGGGGTGCTCTCCGGGGATGGCTCTCGACCGTCAGTCGCGGCCGGCGCGGTAGTCGATCCCGAGCTTCTGCATCCGCCGGTAGAGCGTCATCCGGCTGCACCCGAGGATGCTGGCGGCGAGCGATTTGTCCCCCGCGGCGCGGGCCAGCGCATCGACGATGCGCGCGCGCTCCTCGAGCTGTGAGACCTTCCGCAGCTCATCCTCGGTCAGCCATCCCTTGCCGGATCCCGCCTCCGGCGCCGGCTCACCGGCCGATCCCGGGCCCGGGTCGCTCAGGAGATCGCGAATCTCCTCGTACGACCCGCCTCGCAGCGACTCCGGCAGGAACTCCCGCCGGACCGCGCCGTCCCTGGAGAGGACCAGCGCGGACTCGACCGCGTTCTTCAGCTCGCGGACGTTCCCCGGCCACGCGTGCTCGCGAATTCTCCTCAGGGCCGACTCGCCGATGCCGCGATAGGCGATCTTCTCCTTCTCGCAGAACGCTCGCGCGAACTGCTCGGCGAGGGCGGCGGCATCCCCGGCCCGCTCGCGGAGAGGAGGCATCTTCACCGTGACCACGTTCAGCCGGTAGAAGAGATCCTCACGGAACTTCGACTCCTGCACGGCCCTCTCGAGGTCGGTGTTCGTGGCCGCGACGATGCGGACGTCCACCTTGCGCGGCGTCGTGTCGCCGATCCGTCGCAGCTCGCCCGTCTGGAGGACCCTCAGGAGCTTCGACTGGAACAGCGTCGTGGTGTTCGTGATCTCGTCCAGGAAGAGCGTCCCTCCGTCGGCCTCCTCGAAGAGGCCGCGCTTGTCCTCCTCGGCCCCCGTGAAGGCCCCCTTCCGGTACCCGAAGAGCTCGCTCTCCACCAACGTGTCGGGCAGCGCGCCGCAGTCGACCGTCACGAACGGCGCCATCTTGCGGCGCCCCGAGAAGTGAATCGCCCTCGCCGCCAGCTCCTTGCCGGTTCCGGACTCGCCGGTCACGAGCACGTTGCAGTCCGACGCGATCACGGCCTCGAGGACGCGGTACGTCTTCTTCATCACCGCCGAGTCTCCGAGGATCGCGTCGAGGCGGTAGATCTGGCAGAGCTGCTTCTGGCGAAGCAGGGCTTCTTCGCGCTGTCGATCTCTGTCCCACGCGACGCGGATGCTCCCGGTCATGCGCGCGGCCATCGCCCGCGCGGCCCGCAGGTCCTCCTCCCGCAGCAGGCGGCCGCCGGCCCGGCTGTCGAGGTAGAGCGCGCCGGTGACCTTGTGCCCGAACTTCAGCGGGACGCAGACGATGGAGACGATCTGAAACAGGCTGACGCTGTGCCGGTCGCGGTATCGTTCGTCGCGCGCCGTGTCGACGACGAGAATCTCCTCTCCCTGCGCCGCCCGGTCGATGACCGTGCGGCAGTAGGACCGCGCATCCTGAATCGACTCGTTCTCGAGCCCGCGCGCGACGACGATCTCCGTCGAGCCGTCGGGGGCGATCAGGAAAACCATCCCCCGATCGCACGCGATGGCCCGGAGTGATTCCTCGAGAAGATGAGTGATGGTGGTGCGGAGGTCGGGGGGATCGAGAGACGTTGCGAGTTTGGTAGGGCTCGTCAGATCCATGACGATGCCGGATGTGCTTGGACGCTCGCACGCGATCTGAAAATCCTTGGATTGGTTGCTGTCCGAAAGTACTTCGCTGGTCACGCGTCGATTCAATTCGACTTCCGGCAACAGATCCAACTTCGTCCTACGATCACTTGAACTGGCATCCCCGACATCCATCGAGTTCGGTACCGTCTCTCCCAACTCACTGGATCCGAGCGTGATCGAGCCAACGCACTCAAGCACTCTCCGTCGCCATGAAACGGCCAAGAAGCGCTGCCGATCCAAGAGATCGGGGAGGGACTTGGCAGTCGCCTTGATGATCGCTGCCGATTCCAACAGACACTCGTGTCCGAAGTCCTCTTTCCCGAGAATGGAGGCCACATCAGCAAGCACTGCCCGAGACCGCGCCCGAAGTGTCGCAAGACCAATTTCATCCGCCGAATCCCGGCACGCTTCAAGAGCCGCGCGCGCTTCGGAGTATCGACCCTCGAGGCTTAGCGCAATTCCAGTAATCAGAAAAGCTTCAGCCCTATCCGGGCGAAGACCACACTGGTCACACAACTCGATGATGTGCTTCGCTGTGGCAAGACTCCGGTCCGTGTTGCCGCTGACAAGCGCAAGCCAAGCCTTACTAATTCCCGAACGTACCATGCATGTCCGGGCCTGAGCGACCTCGGCGAGGCTCGCGGCTTGATCAATGAGGAGACCGGCCTGAGGCTCCCAACCAGCCGATGCAGCTCGTGACTGAAGAGCAGACCGCCAAGCAGTCAGGCCACTGGCTCCACCTGTGTTGTCTGTCATTTCGGCTGGCAACGTGTCTGCTGCGTCGAGACTCAAAGCATCGGCCCAGCCACACCGAGAAGCGGCTGCCACGACGGTGTCTCCGAGAGCGGATGCGATCTCCATCGCGACCTTGAAGTACTCCAAGGCCTCCGAAGCCCTGCCGCACTGTAGACTGCACTCTCCCAGTCCATTCAACGCGAGCGCTTCGAAGCTTTTCATCCCGGCGCTTCGCGCAGATTCGAGTACGCGCCCAAGTTGTGCGACCGATTCCCCGAAAAACCCCTCCTCCAAGTCCAAGAGCGCGATGCTGTAGATGAGATAGAGCGTGACTTCGTTTAGGTCAGTCTTTCGCGAACGATGAAGCGCGTCACTAAACCGTCTCCGGCTGAGCGAGAACGCCCCCCTAAGTCGAGCGGTTTCCCCGGCGTTGATCGCCGCCGTAGCTCCGCAACATTCAAGATCGCCAGCGTCAGTCGCCCTTAGACAAGCTTCGAACTCCCGCTCAGCTGCATCCAAATCTCCTCGCTCAAGCAAGACCCAGCCAATGTTGTTCTGCGCGACCGTCCGCAGCACAATATCGCCTACCTCTTCGGCAATCTTGAACCACGACCGAAAGTCCTCAAATGCGTCGGCATACCTTCTGAGTCCCATGCGAGCCAGACCGGCTAGATTGAGTGCCAAGCCAGTGACAAGTTTGTCTCCGGACACCCTCGCAAGTTCACCAGCGCGCGAGGCGTGCCCAAGCGAACCAGAAAAATCCCCGGACTTGTGGGCAGCCGTACCGAGTACGAGGTAGGCCTCGGCGGCAGCCCGCGGTGCGGGGTTGGCTTCCTGGACTCTGAGAGCCTTGAGGGCGTATGCCTCGGCCGACCGCAGGTTTCCGCGGTCTGCGCCGAGCCGACCCAAGTGAGCTAGAGCAAGCGCCTCTCTGTCGGAGTCTTGTGTTCGCCGACTGCAGAGAAGGATCTCTAGGTAGCAGGACTCCGCCCTTCGGAGGTCGCCGATCTGCCTCAAGAGGACGGCCGTCCGTTCAAGAATGTGGCAACGTCGATCGGTTTCTTCATCGGGAATCAGGTTCAGAACGTCGAGGTAGGATGAAATTGCTTGATGGGCGGCTCCCTGTCTATGGGCCCACGTTGCTGCGGCCAGCGCGTACTTCGGACCCTTGCTCGAGCAATGACCTCGAACGAAATGAAACGCAATCGGGAGACAACGAGCGTCGTTCGGTTCACCCCACAGACGTTCGAGTGCCACACCAATACTTCGGTGAAGCGAGGCCTTCCTGTCCGCGGACAGTCGACCGTAGACTGCATCTCGATAGACATCATGAGAGAACGAGAAGCGCGATTCCAGCTCAGACGAATCGCACCGAAGGACGCCAACCGCCACCAAGTCTTGTAATGATCTCCGAAGCTCAAGGAGCGGAAGGCCAGACGCTTGGTGGATTAGTGAAATTGTTGCCGGCTCACCTAGGATGCTGAGCCAGTCCAACACTGGGGTGTCCGAAGCCGGGACGGACTCGAGGCGAGTTGATACGAGAGATCGAAGGGACGAATGCCTCAAGTGTTCGTGGAGCGTGTCGTGACGCACGCGCCACCGAAAAGGGCCACCACTGACGACGCCGTTGTCGCTGAGTTGAGCCAGGGTTTCCATGAGGAAACGTGGATTGCCTTTCGTAATGGCGCTGAGGGTATCGGCAAGCTTGCTCAATTCTCTGCACGGACCGAGGGAACGCTCCAAGAAGTCTCTTGTCTCGTCTGTAGTCAATGGATCTACAGTCATGTGCAGAAGTCTTGGTGAACCGGCATAGGTCGTTCGAGCGTCGACGATCCAATCATCGAACGGCGGCCCGGTCCGAGCCGTAGCAATCAGGACGAACGGGCTGGTCAGGGCCCGCGGCAATAGCCTTTGAAAGAGGGCGAGAGAGTCCTCGGTTGCCGCATGCACATCCTCTAGGACCAGCACCATGGAGCGAGCGGACGCCTGTCGTGCGATAGATTCCGCAACGGAGTCGAGTCGACGTAAGAGCAAGTCTCGGGCCCATGGAGGTGAGTTCGTGTAGTCGTCAAGTGCACCCATGGCGATCGGCAGCGGCGCGTGGGACGGATCGCATCTCGAGTCCGCCGTCAATCTGTCGAGAAGTACCTGGAAGGGTTGAAACGGAATCGCCACGCTGTCAGTGCATGAGATTCGGACAAGAGGAATGTCGACTGTTGTCAGATGGGCTTGCAGAGCGTCCATCAATCGAGACTTACCGCTGCCCGCTTCACCCTGAATGAGGAACACTGAGGGTTTCCAGTCGTCAAGTACGCTGGTGTTTTTCAGTCGAAGCGAGGAGTCGAGCAATCGGGCGAGTTGCTTGCCGCGTCCTGGTAGTTCGGAGGAATCAAACGTGGACCGAATGCCACTTGGAGTGTCGTATGGGATTTCGGCGACGGCACCTTCGCGGAGGGCATCGATGACATCAGCAACGGTCGTAGGCCGGTTTCTCGGGTCCGGGTCCGTCAACTCACGGACAAGATGGGCGAGGTGTGGTGGTAGATGATCGAGCGGATCGGTGGATCTGGTTGGTAGCGACAGGGGCGCGACGGCGTTGCTGGAGAGGGCGGGAAAGAAGTCCGCGATGATGTGGCCAAGAGCGAAGAGATCTACCCGTTGGTCGGCTGGAAGTCCGGCGAGTATCTCTGGAGCGGCGTATGGCAAGGTTCCTCGCCGAGGCAGGGCGGTGTTCTGGGCAACGGTCGTAGCGAATCCGAGGTCGATGAGACGGAGAGCTGGCTCCGTGACGGTGCCGTCCGACTCGACTTGGTCGGAAGTCGGTAACTGGATGAGAATGTTTTCTGGTTTCAGATCGCCGTGAACTAGGCCGCGCGCGTGCAGGAACCCCAAGGCCCGACAAAGCTGTACGAGCAACGACCGAGCGTGATCAGGCGTGACCCGAGCTCGAACCGCGCGGATGTCAGATCCGGGAAAGAATTCGAGCACAAGGACTGGGCCGGCATTGGGGTCGTGTCGTAACCCAAAGGTTCTCAGGAGGTTTGGGTGGCTGAGTCTTGAAAGGAGGAGAAACTCGGCTTGAAGTGCGGTCTCGGCGCCGGATCCCCTGAGGGCAGGCTTTACGAACTTGAGAGCGACGGACTTCCTAGTCGACGGATCGAGAGCCTTGTAGACTGAACACGATCGGCCCTCACCCAGGAGCTCCTGCAGGACATACTCCTGAGGCTCACCGAGGTCTAGCATTTCGGTGAAGCCTCAGGGTTGAGCGCTGGAATACGGGAAGCGGGGAGCTTTAGTGTGCTTGAGCCGAACCGCGCCGAAGCCAATCCAGCAGCAGGAGGAACTGCTCGGCGATCGGGTTCTGGCTGGTCGCACTCGATTGGAGCGAATGAGAGCCAATGCCGAGACCAGCCAACCGGACCGAACCGATTCCCAGCCCGTGAAGTGAAATCGGCGTCGAGCCGATCCCAAGTCCCGAGAGTTTGACCGGAGACGATCCAATCCCAAGCCCCTGGATCTGCGAGTCCGACCGCCGGGACCCAATCCCCAGCCCCGCCTGCGCGCCGGACATCGATGCCATCGACAGCGCGAGTGCGGTGGCGGTGATGGCGGCCGCCTTCGTGAACGATACCTTCATCGGATGACCTCCTCCGCGTTGCGCCGACAGGCGCAACTTCGAATTCGGTCCCGAATAAAGCAACGACCTTGCCATGGACGACGCTCTGGCGATCAATCTTGTAACTACCTGTAGCCAGTCGACTTATCGAGACGAACGGTCCGCGCCAGAACCCTGCCCTGAGCCCGGGAGTCTCACCTTGAGACTCAGGACACTCGACTCCTGAGAATCCGCACCCCTCGCGTCTCAAGTTGACGCCGGCCACGGCCGAGCGGGAGTAATGGTAGGAGGACCTCATCGCCCCACCCCCACCGTCTCCCGTTCCGCGAGGACGGCGAGCCAGTGAACCACGCGCTCGAGGAGCTGGGCGCGGTTCACCGGCTTGGAGATGTAGTCATCGCATCCCGCGGCGAGAGTGCGCTCGCGGTCACCGGCCATCGCGGCCGCGGTCAGGGCGATGACGGGAATGTCCTTCAGGTGACCCGAGCGCTTCAGAAGACGCGTCGCATCGAAGCCGCTCATGACCGGCATCATCATGTCCATCAGGATCAGATCCGGGCGCTCGCGATCCGCCAGCATCACGCCATCGTTGCCGTTCTCCGCCACCAGGACCTCGTGCCCCTCCGCGCGGAGGATGAACCCGATCGAGTACTGATTCGCCGCGTCGTCCTCCACGAGAAGGATGCGAGCGCGCCGCGCCGACCCCGCCACCCCGTCCCGGACACGAGTGGGAGCCGCGACGAACTCCGGGGAGGAGGAAGACGGCCGAGAGGAAATGACCGCCGGCGAAACGGCCGCCGGCAGCGGCAGATCGGCGCGCGCGGGGACGGACTGCAGCGCGCGCTGGAGCTCGTCGAGCATCTCCTCGATCTGGAGCGGGACCTTGGGGAAGATGCGCCGAGCGGCGGGGATGAGACGGGCGCGATCCGCGTCGGAGAGATCCATGGCCGTGTAGACCATGACCGGGATGTGAGCCGTTCGAGGATCGGACTTCAGGCGCGACAGGATCTCGTAGCCATCGACGCCGGGCATGAGGAGGTCGAGGACGATGATGTCGGGGAGCTCGGCGGCGGCCCAGACGACGGCGGCCGGACCATCCTCCATGGTGATGACGTCGAGCCCGGCCTTCTCGAAGAGCGTGCGCGCTATCCCGAGCTCGACGGGATCGTCGTCGATGACGAGCACCTTGCGGACGTCCTTCTTGCGGATCTTCTCCAGCTCCTTGAGCACGCCCAGGAACTGCTTCTCGGTCATCGGCTTGGTGAGGTAGCGGAAGGCGCCGGCGCAGACGCCGCGCTCGCGGTGGTCGAGGACGCTCGAGATGATGACGGGGATGTCCTTGAGGTCTTCGGTGATCTTCAGCTCCTCGAGCACCTCCCAGCCGCTCTTCTGCGGGAGCATCAGGTCGAGGACGATTGCAACGGGCCTGAACTGGCGCGCCTTGTCCATGACCTGCTCGCCGTTGATGGCGAAGATGACCTGGTAGCCGTGACGGGAGAGGAACTGCCTGTACACGTAGAGCGACTCCGGATCGTCGTCGACGACCAGAATCGTCGGGATGTGCGGGAGCAGCTTGTCGGTGTCGTCGTAGATGTCGAGGAATCGCGGCGAGATCGGCACGGGGTGCTCGACGAACGGCGAGACGAACTTCCGCTTCTTCCCCTCGGCGAGCCGCGGCCTGTTCACGGGATCGGCGGACGAGGAGGCGGGCGGCATCGCGGGGACGTACGTCGTGGCGAGGTTCAGGAGGGACTCGTGCTCCTCGGCGGGCGCGTCGTGGTCGCGCACCCCTTCGGCGGGGACGAGGACGCGGAAGGTCGAGCCCCGGCCGACGGCGCTCTCGACGGAGATCTCGCCGCCGAGGAGCTCGGCGAGCTTCTTCGAGATGGCGAGCCCGAGCCCGCTGCCGCCGTACTTGCGCGTCGTCGATCCGTCCGCCTGCTGGAACTCGTCGAAGATCTTCTCCTGGGCCTCGGGAGGGATGCCGATGCCGGTGTCGGTGACCTTCAGCTCGAGCCAGAAAGGATCGTGCGGATCGATGCGCGCGGAGATCTCGTCGGCGCCGGGGAGGTGCCGGCGGCGGTGGGAGAGGGCGACGCCGACCTTCCCCTTCTCCGTGAACTTGACGGCGTTGCCGAGCAGGTTGACGAGGATCTGCCGGATCTTGGCGTCGTCGGAGCGGACGAGCGGCGGCAGCATCGGGTCGACCATCACCTCGAGCGCCAGGCCCTTCTCGTTCGCGAGGGGCTCGATCGTGTCGCGGATCGCGGTCATCGCGTTCCTGAGGTCCATGACGCCCAGGTGAATCTCCATCCGGCCGGCCTCGATCTTCGAGAGGTCGAGGATGTCGTTGATGAGCTTGAGGAGGTTCCGCCCCGAGCGGTTGATGATCGTGACCTGCTTCACCTGCTCGTCGTTCAGGTCCCCGCTGATGCGCTGCCCGAGAATCTCCGAGAGCGCGAGAACCGCGTTGAGCGGGGTCCGAAGCTCGTGCGACATGTTCGCGAGGAACTGGCTCTTGAGCCTCGACGCCTCGAGCACCTGCCTGTTCTGCTCCTCGATCTTGCGGTTCTGATCCTGGACCTCGCGGGTCCGGTCCGCGACGAGGCGCTCCAGGTTCAGGTTCGTCCGGGTCAACGAGTCGTTCGACTCGCGAAGAGAGTCCACCATGCTGGACAGCGCGGTCGCGAGCTGGCCGATCTCGTTGCGGGAGGGGACCGCGAGCCCGACCCGGAGATCTCCGGCGGCGATGAGGTTCGCCCGGTACGCCAGATCGTTGAGCGGTCGCGCGAGGCGGCGCGAGACGAACCATACGAACGGCACGGCGAGCAGGATGAAGACGCCGCCGACCACGACGACGTGGCGCCGGATCGCGAGAATCGGCGAGACGACTTCCTGGCGCGACACCGTGCCGAAGACGGTCCAGCCCAGCGGCCCGAGGCTCGCGGGGGTGAAGATCCGCGAATAGCCGAGGAGCCATGTGTCCGCCGACGCGCTGGCGAGCGAGGCGGGCCGCACGCCGTTCGGAACCGGGGACTGCGGCGCCCCCGACGGATCGCCCGCGACGCGGGGACGGCGCTCGTACATCAGCATCCCGCGGGGCCCGGGCGCGGCGACCACGGTGCGGAGGTACGCGAGCTCGGGGATCTCGTCCACCTTCTTCCACAGGTAGGCGGCGTCCGGGTGGGCGATCACGCGGCCGTCGCGCGACAGCACGAACAGGAAACCCTTGTCGCCGATGCGCGCGGATCCCATCGATTCCTGGACGCCGCGGAGATTGATGATGGCCCGGAGGACCCCGGCGGGCTCGCGCGTGCCGTCGGGGATCGGCAGGGCCACGGAGTACACGTAGCCACCGGTCGCCGGGTCGCGCTCGAGATTGCCCAACGAGCGCCCGCGGCGCATCGCCTCCTGCCACCACGTCTGGCCCGAGTGGAGGAGCTGCTCCTGCGTCGACGTGCAGCCGATGGCGAGCCCGAACCTGTCGGTGAGGAGGAACTGGGAGATGTACGTGTGGGCCGATACGACCGAGCGCAGGTGCTGGGCGATCTCGGGCCGCTCGTCGAGACAGGTGGCGCCAGCGAAGCGCTTTCTCATGGCGGGCTCGACCCGCTCCCTGACGGGGATGGTCGCGTGCGCCTCGCTCAGGAAGATGGCGGCGTCGCGAATGGCCGGCGAGAGCGTGATCGTCTCGACTTCACGCACGCGCTCCTGCAGCTCCCCGTCGATCGCCGTGACGGCCTGGTCGACGGTGTTGAGGAGATCCCTCTGGACCGTTTCCTCCTGGGCGCGGCTGACCATGTCGAACGCGAAATAGGAGACGAGGCCGACCAGCGCGACCGCGATGCTGGCGAAGACCACCGTCAGCTCGGTGGAGAGGCTCTTGAGTCGAAGCGGCATCAGTCACCGAGGTGCCGGCGCGGACCGCCGGAGTTCAGGCGACGCAAACCATGTTGCGCCCGGCTTCCTTCGCCTGGTACAGCGCGGTGTCCGCGCGGCGCATCAGCTCGTCGGCGGAGGCGATGGTCTCGTCGGGGTAGGTCGAGATCCCGACGCTTATCGTCACGCGCAGCGGCGTGGCGTTCTGCGAGAAGTCGTGGGCTTCCACGTCGGCTCGAATCCGCTCCGCGACGAGCCGGGCGCCGTCGAGGTTGTTCGAGAAGAGGACGATCATGAACTCCTCGCCGCCGTACCGGACCGCGATGTCGCTCTTGCGGATGTGGCGCCTCAGAATCGTGGCCGTGTCGCGCAGAACGGCGTCTCCGGTCGCGTGCCCGTGGTTGTCGTTGATCGCCTTGAAGTGATCGAGATCGATCATGACGCACGCGAGCGGGGAGGCGTGTCGGCGTGACCGGGCCATCTCCTCCTCGAGGCGCTGGTGGAGGAACCGCCGGTTGTAGAGTCCGGTCAGCGAGTCGGTGAGCGAGGCGCGGCGCGCCTCCGCCTCGGCGCGCTGGATTCGCACCATCACGCCGATGCGCGCGAGGAGCTCGGGAGCGCTGAACGGCTTCGTGACGTAATCGTGCGCCCCCGCGTCGAGGCCCCGCGCGATCTCGTCGTGGTCGCGGTACCGGGCCGTGAGAAAGACGATGGGGATGTTCTCGGTCCGGGCATCCGCCTTCAGCCGGCGGCAGACCGCGTAGCCGTCCATGTCCGGCATGTGGATGTCGAGGAGCACGACCTCGGGAGTCGCCGCCGTCGCGATCTGGATCGCTTCGGCGCCGCTCGAAGCCTCCAGGCACCGGTACCCTTTCGACTCGAGGATCAGGCGGAGTGCGTAGAGGTTCGTCTCCTCATCGTCGACGATGAGGATGGTCGCGGCGGTCACGGAAGGCGCGGACATGTGGCCGATGAGCCCTCTTATCTATGTATCTACAGGACTCTGAATATACGCAATAGGAGTGCGATGGCAAGCTATGTCGCATTTTCGGATATACAGAAAATCCCGTCTACTGCAATGGGGTTGAGGGGGTGGTCAGAAGTAGCGGGAGTAAGCCACCCGCGAGAGCCGCCTGAAGAGCTCCAGCAAGGAATGGAGAAAGGAGGGAGGAAGTTCCGATCGCATGCATCACGTCAAAGCACTCCGGATGCCATCGCCGGAGGTTCAGGGCTTACTCCCTTGCGGTCACTTCGTTGCGAGCCGGTTGGGCGTTCCGTCGAGACCCGTCGTGGCTTCAATTTGAGACCTTGTAAGTCATCCTTTGATTATTGGCTCCATACAGCTGCTTTGAAGCCATGTCTCAGAGTTGGAGCTAACTTGAAGGTCTCACGTTGAACCATGCCGCCTTCACCGGGCGGCGAGCTCAACGACTGTGGCGGTCAGAAGTCCGACCGAGGTCCAACCGTTGGCCGTGAAGAAGGCGACGTTGATCTTCGAGAGATCGTCGGCGCGGATGATGTGGTGCTCGTAGTACAGGATTCCCGCGACCAGGATGACCGCGGCGAAGTAGACCCACCCGAGCGTCGCCGAGAGGCCGAGCGTCACCAGAAGCGCGACCATCAAGAGGTGCAGGGCGGACGACATCCGAAGCGCGACGGGGATTCCAAACCGGGCCGGGAGCGAGTGAAGACCGAGGCGCCGGTCGATCTCGACGTCCTGGCAGGCGTACATGACGTCGAACCCCGCGGTCCACGCGGCCACTGCCAGGCCGAGGATGACCGGGGTCCAGGCGGGGCGGCCGGTGACCGCGATCCACGACGCGATCGGGGCGATGCCGAGGGACGCGCCGAGATGGAGGTGGGACAGCGCGGAAAACCTCTTCGTGAGCGAGTAGGAGAGGATCACGGCGAGCGCGACGGGGCTCAGGAGAAGGCAGAGCCGGTTCAGCCCAGCCGCCGCGCCGACGAAGATCGCGATGGCGGCCCCCAGGAGCGCGAGAGCCCGCCCCCGCGAAAGTCGACCCGACGGGAGCGGCCGCCCCGCGGTCCGCGGGTTGAGACGATCGAACCGGGCGTCGGCGATCCGGTTGAAGCACATGGCGGCGGTGCGGGCGCCCACCATCGCAAGCGTCACGAGCGCGAGCGGCCTCCCGCCCGGCCAGCCGCGCGCGCCGAGGATCATCCCCATGAACGCGAAGGGGAGGGCGAAGATCGTGTGCTGGAACGCGACGAGCTCGGCGTAGAGCCCGAGCCGCCGCAGCGCGGCGCCCGTCAAGCCGTTTCCGGCGCGGCCACTTCCGCCTTCCAGCGCTTCCCGATCCGGTGGGGGAGCTTCAGGAGATCCATGACGCGCGCGGCATATTGCTCCGCGATCTCGTCGATCCCCACGGGGCGGTTGTAGAACAGCGGAGTGACCGGCGTGACGATGGCCCCCGCGAGGGTGGCCTGCCGCATGTTCTCGATATGGATGAGGTTCAGGGGGGATTCGCGGACGCCGAGGATGAGGGGCCGCCGCTCCTTGAGCATGACTTCGGCGGCGCGGTGGATCAGGTTGCGGCTGTTCCCGGTGGCGATGGCGGCCAGCGTGCCGGTGCTGCACGGGACGATCGCCATCGCGGCGCACGGGTACGAGCCGCTCGCGATGGGAGCCGCGAGATCCTCCTCCTCGAGCCATCGGATCGTGCGGGCCGCGGGTGGAGCGATCGCCCGGCGGAACTCCTCGAGCGATTCGGAGTCGAGGCCCAGCTCCACGCGCGCGACCCTTCGGGCCGCCCGCGAGGCGACGACGTGAAGGGCCGCGACGTCGGGGTGCAGGGCCAGCTCCGCGAGGAGGCGGCGCGCGCACAGCGTGCCGCTCGCGCCGGTGATGCCGAGGGCCAGCTCGAGGGATCGGGATCTCATTCGGTGGCATCCGAGTGTGTGGTCGGTGGCCTCGATGATAGGCGCCGCTTTCTGGGAGAGTCAACGGAGGCTATACTCCGCGCTCTCCGGAAAGGACTCCGTGGACCAGAACCATCTCTCGAAGCTTCTTCAGGACGTCGCCCGGGGGAAGGTGCGCCCGTCCGAGGCGCTCGAATCGCTGCGCGAGCTTCCCTTCATCGACATGGGGTTCGCCAGATACGACACGCACCGCGCGCTGCGGAAGGGCTTCCCGGAGGTCATCCTGGCCGAGGGGAAGTCCGAGGCGCAGGTGGTCGGCATCGTCGAAAAGGTCGCCCCGCACAGGACGCCGCTCCTCATCACCCGAGCCCGCCCCTCCCTCTACCTCGCGGTCGTCGAGGTGGCCCCGGCCGCGGAGTACCACGAAGAGGCACGAGCCATCACGCTCGCGGGGACCGAAAGGCGGCCGCTGCGCGAGGGTCTCGTCGTCGTCGCGGCGGGAACGTCGGACATTCCGGTGGCCGAGGAGGCCGCCGTGACGGCGGAGATCATGGGGAACCGCGCCGAGCGGATCTACGACGTCGGCGTCGCGGGAATCCACCGGCTCCTCGCCGAGTCGGGGAGGCTGCAGAAGGCCCGCGTGATCGTCGTCGTGGCCGGGATGGAGGGAGCGCTCCCGGGTGTCGTGACGGGACTCGTCCGGGCGCCCGTCATCGGAGTGCCCGTCAGCACCGGGTACGGGACCGCGTTCGGCGGCGTCGCGGCGCTCCTCTCGATGCTCAACGCGTGCGCGTCGGGGCTCACGGTGGTCAACATCGACAACGGATTCGGCGCGGGGTACGCGGCGAGCCTCATCCTCGCGGGCCACGACGATTCGAAGAGCCCGGCCTCGAGGCCGCGCCGGCGGCGCGCTTGACTCTTCCCGAAGGCTCCCGTAGTCTTCCCGCGACTCACTCACCGGCAGACGCTCCTTCGTGTCCACTCACCCTGCGATCGTGCGAGCGGCGAATCGTTGTCGTCGTTCGACCGTCGGGGTTCCGTCCGTCGTGCCCGAGAGAGTCAGATGCCGACGTGCGCGCCCGGTCCGTGCACCTTCCGGGTGTCGCGCCAACCTTCGCATAGGAAGGGGGGAAGTTGAATGCCTGTGGTCAAGGTGCGCGAGGACGAGACGCTCGAGAACGCTCTGCGCCGCTTCAAGCGCAAGTGCGAGAAGTCCGGAATTCTCAGCGAGCTGAAGAAGAGACAGCACTACGAGAAACCGAGCGCCCGTCGCAAGCGTAAGGCTCTTGCCGCCCGGAAGAAGATGTTGAAGCGGCTGGCCCAGGAAAAAAAGCTGGAGGGGCTGTAAGCCCTCCCGCTCCACACGATTGACTCCGTCCGTTGTCGAACATGTCGGGGAGGCCGCGCGCGGCCT
>JACPZX010000013.1 GCA_016195325.1 Acidobacteriota bacterium | reverse complement strand
GCCGCCTTCACGAGCGCGGGGGCGAGGTCCGACTCCTTCTTGATCTTGGACACGCCGACGCTGCTGCCGCCGTTGGCCGGCTTCACGAACAGCGGAAGGGACAGCGCGCGGAGGGCCTCGTCCGCCGCCGCCGCGGCGTCCTCCCGGAGCCGGCTTCGCAGGAAGACGCGATGCCGTGTGATCGGAAGACCCGACGCTGCGAAGATCTCCTTCATGAGCGCCTTGTCCATACCGAGCGCGGAGGCGGCCACCCCGGCGCCGACGTAGGGAATGCCGGCCAGCTCGAGCAGCCCCTGGAGCGTCCCGTCCTCACCGAGCGGGCCGTGAACGAGCGGGAAGACGACGTCGAAGGCGCTCCCGCCCGGAGCCGCGGGCCGCCTGGACGTTCCGGTCGGGACGAGCCCCTTCGCCCCCGGATCGCCGGTGAGCGCCGCCGCGCTGGCCCCGGCGAGCTGCGGCAGGGCGGCGTCGGTCAGCCCTCCCCTCCCGGGGCCTCCCTGGAGGAGGATCGCCGGATCGGGAGCGGTGATCCAGGTTCCCTCCTTGGTGATCCCCACGGGAACGATCTCGAACCGATCCGGGTCGAGGTGGCCGATGACCGCGCGCGCCGAGACGAGCGACACCTCGTGCTCGACGCTCCGGCCGCCGAAGATCACGCCCACCCGAAGCCTGCCCGCCATCACCCCGCCTCGATCGCCGCGATGGCCGCGATCAGCGCCCGCGCGCGCGCGCGGCTCGCGCGGAAGCGGATGTCCACGACGCCGTCGTGGTAGATGGTCTTGATGACCTCGGTCAGGGCGAAGAGCCGCGAGATCTCCTCGCGGTTCGCGCTCGACAGCCGCACATCCTTCTCGATGATCTCGTCGCGGAGAATCGTCTCCACCCGGGCGAGGATGTCCCGCACCCCCTTCGAGCGCGCGGCGGAGATGAAGATCGCCTCCGGCGACCTCAACCGCGCGCGCTCGGCGACCGTGGCGTCCTCCACGAGATCGATCTTGTTGAAGACGGTGATGACCGGCCGGTCGGCCATGCCGAGCGAGCCGACCACCTGCACGGTGACCTCCATCTGCTCTTCGTACTCCGGGTGGCTCAGATCGACGACGTGGACCAGCACGTCGGCGTCCGCGGCCTCCTCGAGGGTGCTCCGGAAGGAGGCCACGAGATGGTGCGGCAGCTTGCGGATGAACCCGACCGTGTCGATGAGGAGCGCGTCGCGCCCGACCTTGAGCGCCACGCGCCGGACGAGGGGATCGAGCGTCGCGAAGAGCCGGTCCTCGACGAACGCGTCCTCGCGCGTCAACGCGTTGAAGAGCGTCGTCTTCCCGGCGTTCGTGTACCCGACGAGAGCCACCTTCACCGCGCCGCGCCGGCTCGATCGGCGCCGCCGGCGCTCCCCCTCGATGCGGGCGAGGTCCTTCTCGAGCTTGTGGATGCGATCGCGGATGATGCGGCGGTCGAGCTCGATCTGCGTCTCGCCGATGCCGCCGCGGACGCCGATGCCCCCCTCCTGCCGCGAGAGGTGGGTCCATCCCCCCCGCAGCCGGGGGAGGATGTAGTTGAGCCGGGCGAGCTCGACCTGCGTCTTGGCCTCGCGGCTCCGGGCCCGCCGCGCGAAGATGTCGAGAATGAGTCCGGATCGATCGACCACCCGGACTCCCAGAATCTCCGCGAGGTTGCGCGCCTGCGCGGGGGACAGATCGTCGTCGAAGATCGCGAGGTCCGCGCGCGTCTCTCGAATTCCCGCGGCGATCTCCTCGGCCTTCCCCTTGCCGATGAAGTACCCCGGGTCGGCCTGTCGGCGCTCCTGGACGTGCCGGCCGACCACGCGGGCGCCCGCGGTCTCGGTCAGTCGCGCGAGCTCGGCGAGGTGGTCCTCGACGTCGGCGCGATCCTGGCCCGGGAAGACGGCCCCCACGAGGACGGCCCGCTGCGGCCGCACGAGAAGATCCCGTTCGTCGCCGGGAGTGGCCGGAGGAGGAGCGGTCCGCCTGCGATACTTCAAGAGCCGGGGCGCTCCATCAGCCTCCGTGACCTCCTCCGGGACCTTCCTTGAGGAGCGTCTGGATCCGCGCCTCGAAGTCCGGAGGGAGAACGCTTCCGAGCCAGCGGACCTTTCCGTCCGACCCGATCAGGATGGTGAAGGGGAGCGAGCGGAGATCGTAGGCGCGCTGGAACTCGCGCTGCTCGTCGAAGAGGAGCATGTAGTTCACGAGCTGCTTCGCGGCCATGCGCCTCTGCTTCGCCGGCGTCTCCTCGCCCTGCTGGACCCCGACGCCGAGAACCGCCAGCCCCCGATCGCGATAGGCCCGGGAGAGGTCGCGGAGCTTCGGGATCTCGGCGAGGCACGGCTCGCACCACGAGGCCCACATCGCGATGACGCCGACCTTGCCGCGGAGGACCGAGGCGACGTCCACCGCGGCGCCGTCCAGGTCCGGAACCGTGAAGACCCTCACCTGCTCGCCCACCCCCGGAGGCGCGGGCCGCGCGGTCTCGGGGCGGGCGAGAGCCGGTGACGAGGTGGCGGCGAGGGCAAGGATCGCGAGGGACCGGCCGAAGGGTAAGGGGCGAGCGCGATTCGATGGTGGGGCCAGGTTGGGTGTCATCCAGCGGTGAAAAGTATAAGGCCCGCGCGGCATCCGCCGCAACCTCAGCCTCAGAGGCCGGAGCCGGCCGGCGCTCCCGTCGCGCCCCCCGGCAGGTACCGGTAGGAGGAGACGCGGACGTAGTGGATGTCCTCGAAGAAGACGCCCCGGACCTCGATGGCGCGGCCGATCCTGTCCGCGTCCGTCAGGAGCGGCATGGTGGTGTCCGATTCGACGAACTCCCAGAGCCCGTCCGGCTCGCACCTCAAGGCGGCGTGGTGCCCGAAGGCCCGGCACCCCTTCTGCGCCGCGGTCGGGGAGCCCCCGCGCTC
>JACPZX010000012.1 GCA_016195325.1 Acidobacteriota bacterium | reverse complement strand
GGACTTCGAGCTTCTGCGCCGCGAGGGAGGGCGGCTCGGCATCGACGTCGAGAAGGTGGAGGTGGTCCTCCTCGACAGCCGCCCGGTCTCCTCCACGCGCATCCGCGACAACATCGCGCGCGGCGCCGTCGATCGCGCCGCCCTCATGCTCGGCCGGGAGCACGTCGTCACGGGCCGCGGGGTGCCGGGACGGCACCGGGGGAAAGGCCTCGGGTTCTCGACCGCGAACATCACGACCGAAAGCGAGCTGATCCCCGGGGACGGCGTCTACGTCACGCGCGCGGAGCTCGCGGGGACGTCGCTTCCCAGCGTCACCAACATCGGCGTGCGCCCCACCTTCGGCGAGCGCGAGCGCGTGATCGAGACGCACATCCTCGACTACGAGGGAGGGGAGCTGTACGGGGTCACGGTGAGGCTCGCCTTCTGCCTCAGGCTTCGGGAGGAGCGGCGCTTCGACTCCCCCGACGCCCTCAAGGCCCAGATCGAGGTGGACGTCGCCGCGGCCCGCGCCTGGTTCGCCCGCCCCGCCGGCCGTCCCTGATCCGCATGGGACATTGCGGGACATCCTGTTCCCAATGAATCGCTCCCAAACGGCGCTATTGACACGTGGACTACCCTTCTCTCCATGGGCGAGCGGGACGGCGCACCGCGCGGCGAGACGATTCTCGTCGTCGACGACGAGCCGGGCGTCCGCGAGATCCTGCGGCTCGTCCTCGAGGAGCGCGGATACCACGTCCTCGAGGCGGCCGGCGCGGCCGAGGCGATCGAGACGGCCGCGGCCTGCGGCTCGGGAGTCGATCTCCTCGTCACGGATCTCCTGATGCCCGGGATGGGCGGACGCGAGCTCGCCGACCGGCTTCGCGTCCTCTCACCCGCTCTCAAGATCCTCTTCGTGACCGGCCATGCCCCCGAGCGCCTGGCGCCCGATCCGGCCCTGCCCGCCGCCGGCGTCATCGAGAAGCCATTCTCCCTCTCGCTCCTCACCGGGAGAATCCGTACCCTCCTCGACGAATAGGCGCGGGCTCCCGCCCCGAGCCCCTTGTGTTAGCATCGCCCGTCGCCCCACCGGAAAGAGATCTCGATCTTCGCGGAGGTCATCCCCGCTTGGACAGGACCGCCACAGGCTTCATCACCTTCGAAGGGATCGAGGGATCGGGGAAGACCACGCAGGTCCGTCTCCTCTCGGAGTACCTCACGTCGAAAGGGGTGCAGCACGTCGTCACCCGGGAGCCCGGCGGCACGGTGGTAGGCGAGAAGATCCGGGCGCTCCTCCTCGATCCCCGGAGCCGGATGGTGCCCATCACCGAGCTCCTCCTGTATGGCGCCGCGCGCGCCCAGCACATCGAGGAGGTCATCCAGCCGGCCCTCGGCGAGGGGAAGGTGGTCCTGTGCGATCGCTTCACCGACGCGACCGCGGCGTACCAGGGGGCCGGGCGCCAGCTCCCGATGAACGTCATCCGCGTCCTCAACTCGCTCGCCTCCGCCGACATCAAGCCCGACCTCACGCTCCTCCTCGACCTGGACCCCTCGGCCGGGCTTGCGCGCGCCCGCGTCCGAAACACCTCCGCCGGGGCCACCTCCACGACCCGGTTCGACGACGAGGAGATCGCCTTCCACACGCGCGTGCGCGACGGGTACCTCGAGATCGCGCGCGAGGAGGCGACCCGGGTGAGGGTCATCGCCGCCGATTCTTCGCCCGAGAAGGTCGCGAAGCAGATCCTCACGCACGTCAAGCGCCGCCTGAGCCTCGGGTAGGGGCCGGGACGTGGCCTTCCACGAGATCGTCGGCCACGAGCGGGCCCTCGAAATCCTGAGGAGGGGGCTGGCCTCCGGGCGCGAGGGGGCGTCGCTCGTCTTCCACGGCCCGGCGGGGATCGGACGCCGCGCCGTCGCGCTCGCCCTCGCGCAGGCCCTGAACTGTCCCGAGAGCCCCGGCGAGGGATGCGGCCGATGCGCCGTCTGCGCCCGCATCGCCCGCGTCACCCGGGGGAAGATCGAGGAGGGGGATCACAAGGGGGACGCGCGGGAGACCACCGGCCACCCCGACGTCCGAATCGTCGTCCCCGGCAAGGAGGAGATCCGGATCGACGAGATCCGATCGCTGAGGCATCAGGCGAGCGCCCGGCCGTTCGAGGGGCGCCGGAGCGTCTTCATCATCGATCCGGCGGAGAGGATGACCGCGGAGGCCTCGAACGCCCTCCTGAAGACGCTCGAGGAGCCGCCCTCCGGCTCCTGCATCGTTCTCATCGCGTCCGACCCCGCCGCCCTCCTCCCCACGGTGAGATCGCGCTGCCGGCTCGTCCCCTTCCATCCCCTTCCCGTCTCGCGCGTCGCCGCGCACCTCCGCTCGGCCCGGGCTCTGTCCGAGGACGACGCCGCCCTCGTCGCGACCCTCACCTCGGGGCGCCTCGGCCGCGCGCTCGCCTTCGATCTCGACGAGTACCGCGCGGCCCGCGCCGTGGTGATCGAGGTCCTCGATCGGGCGACCGAGAGACGCCCCCGCGCGCACGTCATCAAGGACGCCGAGATCCTCGGGTCGCGCGAGGACGACGCCTTCATCGGGGAGTCCCTCGAGACGATGGAGACGCTCCTGCGCGACGCGATGATCCTTCGCGCGGGGGCGGGGCGTGAGCTCCTGGTGAACCGCGACGCGGAGGAGGCGCTGTCGCGCCTCGCGGACCGCGTGGGCGACCGCCTTCCCGAGACGATCCGCCGCGTGGGCTCCGCGAGGGGCGACGTCGCCTCGTACGTGAACCGCCAGCTCCTCCTCGAGGTGATGCTCCTCGATCTGGGCGCTCCGGATATCCCGGCCCGCGCGTGACCCCTTCGTCGCGGAGGCTCGTCCTCGAGTACCTGTGGCTCGTCCGCCTGCGGATCGCGGCCGGCGTCCTCCTCCTCGCCGCGACGAACGTCCTCGCCCTCTTCATCCCGCGGCTCCTCAAGCAGGCGGTCGACTCGATGCGCGACGGCGTCCACGCGCGCGAGATCGCGACGTACGCGGGGGCCATCGCCCTCGTCGCGATCGCGCAGAGCCTCATCCGGACCTGGTCGCGCCTCGCCATCCTCGGGGCGTCGCGGAGGGTCGTCTACGCCCTGCGGCGCCGCCTCTTCTCGCACCTGCAGCGACTTCCGATGTCGTTTTTCCGATCCCGCGCCACCGGGGACATCGTCTCGCGCGCGATCAACGACGTCATGCTCATCCGAGGCTTCTACGGCCCCGGCGTCATGAACCTGGTCAACACGGTCTTCGTCTACGCGGGATCGGTGATCCTCATGGCATCGATGTCGCCGCGCCTGACGCTCTACGCCATCGCCCCCTACCCCCTCTTCGCCGTCGCGGTGAACCTGATGAGCCGCCGGGTCTACGCGAGGAGCCTCGAGGTCCAGGAGGGGCTCGCCGCGATCTCGAACAAGGCGCAGGAGAACATCACCGGCATCTCCCTCATCAAGACGTACGTGCGCGAGGAGGCGGAGGGGCGCGTCTTCGACGATCTGTCGGGGGTCTACATGCGCCGCAACGTCGAGCTGGCGCGGGCGCGCGGCGTGATGATCCCGCTCATGGGGATGATGACCGAGTTCGGCACCTTCGTCGTCATCGTCCTCGGGGGGGCGGCCGTCGTGCGCGGGGAGATCACCCTCGGCGACTTCGTCGCCTTCAACGCCTACCTGGCCTTTCTCATGTGGCCCACCTTCGCCTTCGGCTGGATCCTGAACACCTTCCAGCGCGGCCTCGCGGCCTTCCGGCGCATCGGCGAGATCCTCGACCTCCCCGCCGAGCAGCGCGAGGCGGCGGCAGCGGACGGCGCGGACGGCGACGCGGGCCCCTTCGAGGGGCGCATCGAGATCCGCGGGCTGACGTTCGCCCACCCCGGGGCCGCCCCCTCGACGCGGCACCTCGAGGGGCTCGATCTCGCCGTGGCGCCGGGGGAGGTCCTCGGGATCCTCGGGACCGTCGGATCGGGCAAGTCCACCCTCGTCGGCCTCCTGCCGGGGATCCTGAAGCCTCCCGCCGGGACGATCTTCATCGACGGCGAGGACGTGACGCGCATCCCGCTCCACCGCCTGAGGCGTCACATCGCGGTCGTCCCCCAGGAGCCCTTCCTCTTCAGCCGGAGCGTGAGGGAGAACGTGGCGTACGCCCCCCGCGGCTTCGACGAGGAGGAGATCCTGAAGGCGGTGGAGGCGGCGCGCCTCGCGCGCGACATCCCGGCCTTCCCGAGCGGCCTCGACACGGTCGTGGGCGAGCGCGGCTTCACCCTCTCCGGAGGGCAGCGGCAGCGCGTCACGCTGGCTCGCGCGATCCTCACGAGGCCGTCGATCCTGGTCCTCGACGATCCCCTCTCGAGCGTTGACGCCGAGGTCGAGGAGGAGCTGCTCGCGCGGCTCAAGGAGACGGCCCGGGGGCGGACGGTGATCCTGATTTCGAACCGGATCGCCGCCCTCTCGTGGGCCGACCACATCGTCGTCATGGACGCCGGGCGCATCGTGGAGCGGGGCGGCCACGCCGATCTTCTCAAGCTCGGAGGGCTGTACGCGTCGGTCGCCAGACGCCAGAGCCTCCAGGCGCTCCTCACGCTATGACGGCCGACGCCCACGAGGAGGACGTCCTCGGGAAGGCGTACGACGCGCGTCTCGCGCGGCGCCTGCTTCCGTACGTGCGGCCGCACCGCGCCCTCCTGTCGTTCTCGATCGCCTTCCTGCTGCTCATCTCGGCGGCCCAGCTCGCGCAGCCCTACATCATCAAGCTCGTCATCGACGGCCCGCTGGCGGCGGGCGACCCCGCGGGACTTCTCCCCCTCGCCCTCCTCTTCGCGCTCACGGCCGCCTTCGAGTTCGGCTTCCGGTTCGCCCAGATGTACAGCCTGGAGATCACAGGGCAGCGCGTGATCCGAGACCTGAGGAGCGACGTCTACCGCCACCTCCAGCGCCTCCCCGCGGCCTACTTCGACCGGAACCCCGTGGGGCGTCTCGTCACCCGCCTGACGAGCGACGTGGAGAACCTCGCCGAGATCTTCAGCTCCGGGATCGTCACCCTCCTCGGCGACTCGATGAAGCTCGTCGGGATCGTCGCGATCCTGCTCGTCATGGACCTGAAGCTCGCCCTCCTCACGCTGCTGAGCCTCCCCGTGCTCGCGGCCCTCGCCTTCTTCTTCCGCGTGAAGATCCGGGACGCCTTCCGCCTGGTGCGCTCGCGCGTCTCCCGCCTCAATGCCTTCCTCCAGGAGCAGATCACCGGGATGGTGGTGGTCCACCTCTTCCAGCGCGAGAAGGTCAACGACGCCGAGTTCGACGCCGTCAACCGCGCGCACCGCGACGCCGACATCTCGTCCGTGGTGTGGGACTCGATCTTTTCTTCCTTGATAGAGCTGTTCGGCTCGCTGACCGTGGCCGCGATCCTCTGGTACGGCGGCGTCCAGGTCGTCTCGAAGGCGATCACGTTCGGCACGCTCGTCGCCTTCATCGAGTACGTGCAGAAGTTCTTCGGCCCGATCCGCGAGCTGGGGGGGTACTACTCGGTGATGCAGTCGGCGATGGCCTCCGCGGAGCGCCTCTTCCAGGTGATCGACGAGCCCCCCGAGACGGACGCCGGGACCCATGCGGCCGCCGCGCCGGCGCGGGGGGAGATCGAGTTCCGGGACGTGAGGTTCGGCTACGCGGCGGGCTCGGAGGTGCTCCGGGGGCTGACCTTCCACGTCCGCCCCGGGGAGCGCGTGGCGCTCGTGGGGTCGACGGGCGCTGGGAAGACGACGATCGCCCGGATGCTCCTTCGCCTGTACACCCCCGGGAGCGGGTCGATCCTCTTCGACGGCGTGGACTCGCGCGAGATCCCGCTCGCGGAGCTTCGTCGCCGCGTCGGCGTCGTGCTTCAGGAACCATTTCTCTTCGCGGGAACGATCGCCGAGAACATCTCGCTGGGCGATCCGTCGGTCACGCGCGAGCGGGTCCTCTCCGCGGCCCGGGCCGTCTCGGCGTCACGCTTCATCGAGGCGCTCCCCGGCGGCTACGACGCCGAGGTGCGCGAGGCGGGGTCAAACCTCTCCGTGGGACAGAAGCAGCTCCTCTGCTTCGCCCGCATCCTCGCCTTCGATCCCCCCGTGCTCCTCCTCGACGAGGCGACCGCCTCGGTGGACTCTGAGACCGAGGCGATCGTCCAGGCGGCCTTCGAGAGGCTCACCAGCAGCCGGACGTGCCTCATCATCGCGCACCGGCTGTCGACGGTGAGAGGGTGCGACCGGATCGTGGTGCTCCACCGCGGTCGCGTCCACGAGGAGGGGAGCCACGAGGAGCTGTTGAAGCTCTCGGGGATCTACGCCGATTTCCACCGGCTGCAGACGGGTGGTGCGGCTCTTTAGCTCGCCGTGCCCCGGAGCACCACCCCTGCCGCGACGTGCGCGGGATCTCGCATGAACCGAGCATCCATCCTTCCGGCGAGCGCCCCCTTCGGATGGTCGGCGAGCACACGCGCCCGGTACATTCCGTGCCGCGGGTCGAACTCCACCTCGACGTCGTGGAAGTCGAGCGGGGTGCGCGTCACCGGGAACCAGCACTTGTAGAAGGCCTCCTTCGCGCTGAAGAGGAGCTTCGCCGCCTCGGCGCGCGCCAAGCCGGACGCCCCGGAGGCCCGCGCCAGCTCGGTTTCCGAACAGACGAGGTGAATCGTCTCCTCCGGGAGTCCCTGAGACCCCTCCACGTCGAGGCCGATCGACTCGAAGTGGGACGCCCGCGCGATCGCCACGGCGCAGAGGCCGTCGCAGTGCGAGATGCTCCCCACGAACCCCGGAGGCCAGATCGGAGTCCTGTCGGCCGCGGCCACGATCGGCACGCCGCTCACCCCGGCGAGCGCCAGAAGACGCCGCGCGCCGACCCTTCCCGCCGTGAACTCGCGCCTCCGCTTCGGCACGGCGCGGACGACGCACGCCTCCTCCTCCGGAAGGAGGGTGCCGTCCCACATGTCGGGGGTGGCGACGAGGGTCATCACTTCGGCCGGAAACAGGCGCTCGATCATGGGTGCGGGAAGCGTATCACCGTGCTAGCTTCGCGCGTGAATCTGAGAGCCCTGAGGGCGACCGCGTTCGCCGCCGCGCTCGCCCTGACCACCGCCGTCCGCGCCTCCGACTCCCCCGCCGAGATCCGGATCGGCGTGACGGACACCCCCGTCCGCCTCGACGGCATTCTCGACGAGGAGGCGTGGCGGCACGCCGCGATCATCCCCGACCTCACGCAGCAGGATCCGAAGCCCGGCGAGCCCACCCCCTTCACGACCGAGATCCGGATCGTCCGCGACGCGCGCTTCATCTACATCGCGGCGATCTGCCGCGACCCCGACCCGTCGAAGATCGCCATCCACACGATGCTGAGGGACGGCGGCCTCACCGGCGACGACTCGATCGCCGTCCTCTTCGACACCTTCGAGGACGCGCGCACGGGCTTCTACTTCGCGGTGAACGCGGCCGGCGCGCGCACCGACGGGCTAGCGTCGGGATCGGGAGACCCCTCCCTCGACTGGGACGGGATCTGGGACGCGCGCGCGCGGCGCACGCCCGACGGATGGACGGCTGAGATCGCGATCCCCGCGCAGACGCTCCGCTTCGCGACGAACGGCGCGACATGGGGATTCAATGTTCAGCGGCGAGTTCCGAGAAACCGGCTCGTCGTGCGCTGGGCGGGAACCACTCTCGATTCGTCCTTCTACGACCTGAAGCGCGCCGGGAAGATCACCGGGGTCGACGGCTTTCGCCAGGGAACGGGGCTCTCGGTCAGCCCCTACGCGCTCGGGCGACGCACCGCGGAGTTCGATCCGAGCGCGGCGAGCGGCGGCGGGGAGGCCGGGCTCGACGTCACCGAGAACTTCGAGTCCGGTTTTTCCGCCGTCGGGACGCTCAACACCGACTTCGCCGAGACCGAGGTCGACACGCGCCAGATCAACCTGACCCGCTTCCCCCTCTTCTTCCCCGAGAAGCGGACCTTCTTCCTCGAGGGGTCGAACCAGTTCGACTTCGGCGGCGGCACGGGGCTCGACCAGGATTTCATCCCCTTCTTCTCCCGCCGGATCGGCCTCGTCGACGACCACCCGGTCCCGATCCGCGGCGGGATCAAGCTCGTCGGCCAGAGAGGGCCGTTCGGGATCGGGATCCTCGACACGTCGGCGGACGACTCACCGAGATCGCGCGCCACGAACCTCTTCGCCGGCATGACGACCCTCGACGCCTCGGATCACCTCCGCTTCGCGGCGCTCGCGACGGTCGGCGATCCCACGGGGGCGGGACAGAGCTGGCTCGGCGCCGTCAACGCGGTGTACCGGACGGAGAAGTTCCTCGGCGACAAGAATCTCGGCGCCGGCGCGTGGAGCGCGAGATCGGGAGGGGACCCGGCGGGATCGGGGGATCGCAACGGCTGGGGGGCTCACGTCGAGTACCCGAACGATCTGTGGGACCTCTACGCGACGTTCAGGGATTTCGGGGACTCGCTCGAGCCCGCCCTGGGGTTTCTCCCGAGGCGCGGGACGCGACAGTACGATTTCGGGGGGGCGTATCAGCCCCGGCCGACGTCCGTGGGGTGGTCGCGATGGGCGCGCCAGTTCTACTACGAGACCTTCGTCACGTACGTCACCGACATGGACGGAAACCCCGAATCGTGGCGGGCCTTCGTGACCCCCTTCAACGTGGGAACGCTCGGAGGCGGGCACACCGAGGCCAACTGGGTCCCGTACTACGAGCGTCTCACGTCGCCGTTCGAGATCTCGCGCGGGGTCGTCATCCCGCCGGGCGACTACCACTTCACGCGCTACCGGTTCGAGTCGCAGACGTCGCTCGCCCGTCGGCTCCGCGCGGGGACGAGCGACTGGTTCGGCGAGTTCTACGACGGGAAGCTCACCCAGCTCGGCGCCTTCGTCAGCTACACCACGACGGAGGGACACGTCTCGGTTCTCCTCAACACCGAGAACGATCTCGCGAGCCTGCCTCAGGGGGACTTCACCGACCGGCTTTTCCTTCTCCGCGCGGTCTTCGCGGCGACGCCGGACCTCGTCTTCTCCTCGAACGCGCAGTACGACTCGACCAGCCGCACGCTCGGGTTCAACAACCGCGTGCGCTACACGATCCGCCCCGGAACCGACCTCTACGTCGTGTGGAATCGGGGGTGGACCCGCCCGTTTCCCGATCCGGGCGATCTCACGCTCGGCCCGCAGCGCGACGAGATCGTCGTGAAGCTAAGGCACACGTGGCGCCCCTGATCCGACGCCACCGCCCGGCCGCCCCTCCCAATCGTGCACAGCGGATCCGGGCCATTTCCACAGGATTCCCGCAGCGTTTCCACCCCAAGATCGTGGGGCTTATCCACAGGTACATCACCATATCTTGCGATTCGAGCACGATTTACCCTTGACACTCCTCTCGCGATTCTGTTAGGTTCCACAGCACTCACAATCATCTCCGCAATCACCGTTTTCCAGGGAAGCCCCGCGCATGCTCACGGCCAACGCGCTCCGCGTCCTCGAGAAGCGATATCTCCGCCGGGATGCGGACGGGACGACGATCGAGACCCCCGAAGAGATGTTCCGGCGGGTCGCCTCGGCCGTCGCCGAGCCCGACGCCCGCCTCCCCTTCCGCGGGCGCCGCGATCCATCGGCCACGGCGCGCGAGTTCCACGACATCCTCTCCTCGCTCGAGTTCCTCCCGAACTCGCCGACCCTGATGAACGCGGGGCGCGACTACCCGCAGATGTCGGCCTGCTTCGTCCTGCCCGTGGAGGACTCGATGGAGGGGATCTTCGACGCGCTGAAGCACACGGCGATGATCCACAAGACCGGCGGGGGGACCGGCTTCTCGTTCTCGCGGCTCCGCCCGAAGAACAGCCAGGTGAGATCCACGAGCGGCATCGCGAGCGGCCCCGTCTCCTTCATGAAGGTCTTCAACGCGGCCACGGAGGCGGTGAAGCAGGGAGGGGCGCGGCGCGGGGCGAACATGGGGATCCTCAGGGTGGATCACCCCGACATCCTCGAGTTCATCCGGTGCAAGCGCGACCAGGCCGAGGTGACCAACTTCAACATCTCGGTCGCCGTCACCGACGAGTTCATGCGGGCGGTGCGCGAGGGGAAGCGCTACCGCCTCGTCTCCCCCGTGCCGGGGGGTGACGCCGGCACCCTCGACGCGCGGGAGGTCTTCGAGGAGATCGTCGAGGGGGCGTGGCGCTGCGGCGATCCCGGCGTCGTCTTCATCGACCGGATCAACGAGCACAACCCCACGCGCCACATCGCGGAGATCGAGGCCACCAACCCCTGCGGCGAGCAGCCGCTCATGCCGAACGAGGCGTGCGTTCTCGGATCGATCGACCTCGGAAGGATGGTGGCCGGCACCGCCGTCGACTGGGCTCGCCTCGCGCGGGTCGCCGCCGCGGCGACGCACTTCCTCGACAACGTCATCGAGGCGAATCTGTACCCGATTCCCGCGATCGAGGCGGTCACGCGCGCCAACCGGCGCGTGGGGGTCGGGGTGATGGGGTGGGCCGACATGCTCATCCGCCTCGGTCTCCCGTACGATTCGCAGGAGGCGGTCGAGATGGGCGGCCGCGTCATGGCCTTCATCGACTCCGAGACCAAGAAGGCGAGCGCCCAGCTCGCCGCCGAGCGCGGGGCCTTCGCGAACTGGCAGGGAAGCTCCTGGGAGCGCGAGGGGGGACCACCCCTGAGGAACGCGACCACCACGACGGTGGCCCCGACGGGGACGATCAGCATCATCGCCGGGGCGAGCAGCGGCATCGAGCCCCTCTTCGCCGTCTCGTACGTGCGCCGCAACGTCCTCGACGACGACGAGCTCTTCGAGGTCCACCCCCTCTTCGAGCAGGTCGCGCGCGAGCGCGGCTTCCACACGGAGGCGCTGATGCGCCGGGTGGCCGAGAGCGGGGGGGTCCAGCACGTCGACGGCGTCCCCGCCGACGTGAAGCGGCTCTTCGTCACCGCGCACGACATCGCCCCCTACTGGCACGTGCGCATGCAGGCCGCCTTCCAGGAGCGGGCCGACAACGGCGTCTCGAAGACCGTGAACTTCGCGTCGCACGCGACGCGCGACGACGTCCGGTCCGTCTACATGCTCGCCTACGAGATGGGGTGCAAGGGGGTCACGGTCTTCCGCGACGGGTGCCGCGACAAGCAGGTCCTGAACGTCGGAGTCAAGCCGGCCGCCCCCGGCGTCCCCGAGCCGCCTCCCGTCCTCCTCCGCATCGCGCCGAGGGCGCGCCCCGTCGAGACGAGCGGCTCGACGCGGCGCGTGAAGACCGGCTGCGGGAATCTCTACGTCACCGTCAACACCGACGAGAAGGGCCCTTTCGAGCTCTTCACGTCGATGGGAAAGTCGGGAGGGTGCGCGTCGGCCCAGTCCGAGGCGATCAGCCGCCTCGTCTCGCTCGCCATGCGGGCGGGCGTCGAGATGGAGGCGATCACGAAGCACCTTCGCGGCATCCGCTGCCACCTGCCGGTCTACGACGCGGGGTCCCAGGTCCTCTCGTGCCCCGACGCGATCGGCATCGCGCTGCAGCACGCGCAGCAGCGCGGAGCCGCCGGCTCGGCCGGGATCGCCGTCGCCCCGAACGCCGACCCCCCCGAGCTCGAGCCCGCCTACGTCGCCTCTCCGGCCCGGCTCGCCTCTCCCGCCGCCGTCCTCACGCGCCCCGGCGGAGGCCTTGGATGTCCCGATTGCGGGAGCACCCTCGCCCACGAAGGCGGCTGCGTCGCCTGCTACACCTGCGGGTTCTCCCGATGCGATTGACCCTCTCTCATCCCCGGATCACGACCGGACGGACACACCTCACGGCGCCCCCATCCCCGGCGCCGGCACTCCTCAATGGGCCAGCAGCCCCCTCACACTTCGCCCTTCGCGCACCACTCAATCCGTAGATCCGGGATCCCGCGACCGGAGGAGCACCCCGCTCCTCCGGTTCTTTTCACTCGAGCTTCGCGGTCACGCTCTTCGTCTCATCGCCCTTCGCCAGGGAAGTATCCGCCGACGGGTGCCCATCCTTGAGGGAAGGCGTGACGCTGAACGCGCGGTAACCGTCGTTGGCCTTCACGGCCTCGGCGACAACCACACGGAGCGACTTCTTCGCCTTCGTCATCGCGCCGCCCTGAGCCTTCGCGGCCGCGAGATCCTCTCCGCTGGTGATGGCCTCGACCTTCACGACCTTGCCGCTCACGTGGTCCACGACGACCTCGAAGAACTTCTCGGCCTTCATCGTGTAGACGGAAAGCTGGAGCTTCCCCTCGTCCATTTCGAACTTGGCCGAGATGGGAGTCCCCTCGTGCTCGCCTGCGAGCAGCGCCTGTTCCAACGAGACCTTGGCCTGTGGGAGCGCCTTGAGCAACGTCGCCTGATCTTCGTCGTCGTCATCGTCGTCGTCCTGCGCCAGGACACGCGGAGCGCCGAGGACGAGCAGGGCCGTCAGGATGACCAGGACCACTTCCATCCGTCTTCTCATTGCCAGATCCTCCTTGCGCCGAGATCCTCGGCGTAGCAGGTGGGACTCAAGGCGCCGGCGGCACGTAGGTGACGTAGCCGCGCCCCACCTTCATGCCGTGGAGAAGCGCGGGGCCGAAGCCGATCGAGAGGGCCGCGCTGCTCACGGCGTGCGCGGCGGCCAGCGCGAAGAGGTTGGGGTTGCGCCGGTAGAGGATGGACCAGATCCACCCTCCGGTGAAGGTCGCGATCATCAGCCGCCAGTTCGGGAGATGGCAGAGGGCGAAGATCGCCGCCGTGGCCAGCTCGCGGGCGGCGTTGCCGCGCACGATCTCGTTCACGCGGCGGTGGACGAAGGACTGAAGGACGAACTGCTGGAGGAAACCCCACACGACGAGCCACGGCAGGCGCGAGACGGTCACCGCCCAGTCGGGACGGATCGTGCCGAGCCACCCCCCGGCGACGAGGAGCCCCGCCGCCGCCGCGATCGTGACGATGCCTGCCTCGGAAAGCGCGCGCGCGAGGTTGTCGAAGCGCGCGCCGATCTCCCGCGCCCGCTCCCGCCGCGTGAGGGCCCCGGCGATCGCGATCCCGAGCACGCCGGCCGACACGAGGTAGATCCCGCGGGGGATCAGCCCCGACCAGAGCCAGAGGTACGACTGCACCAGCGCGAGCATGAGCGAGAGCTCGGCGAGCGCCTGGCGCGGCCGGGGGGCGCTCAGAGCGCCAGCTCCATCCCCTCCCACGCGACCTCGCATCCGGCGTCGCGGATGGCGGCCGCGGCCGCCGAGCCGGGATCGAGGGCGGGGTTCTCGTGGCTGAGGTGGGTGAAGATCACGCGGCACCGCGACGGCGCGGCGCCCCGGAGCGATTCGATCGTGGCGCGGATGAGAGGGTGAGGGACCTCGGCCGGATCGCGCCCGGGGATCTCGCCGGCGTCGAAGAAGGTGCCGTCGAGGAGCGCGGCATCCACCTCGCCGAGGAAGGACGCGAGCGGCCGCTCCCACCGATCGAACGCGTCGGTGTCGGGAACGTAGAGGAGGCGCTTCGAGGGTCCCGTCACGACGAACCCCACCGTGTCCGAGTCCTCGTCGCGGTGCGGGACCGTGATCGGGCGGGCCTCGATCCCCGGGGCGAGGGCGACGCTCTTCCCGGGCTCGAGCGGGCGGAGATCGACGTGCCCCCACTCGACGAGGCGGCTCCAGGGCTTGTTCGCCTTCAGGAAGGCGGCCATCCTCGGTGTCGCGTGCACGGGAAGGGCGCGCGCCGCCATCGACTCGCGCCCGAGGTACATGAGGCCGGTGTAATGTCCGATGTGCGCGTGCGTCAGGAGAATCGCGCCGACCGGCGCGCCGAGCTCCGCGGCCTGCGATCGGATGTCCGGTGTCGCGTCGATCAGGAACGCCTCCCCCGACGGAGCGCCGGAGATCCCAAGGCACGCGACGCGGCGCGCGCGCGAGGGATCTCGGCGCGCGGCGACGCACGCGCTCCGCGAGCAGCCGAGCTGGGGGATCCCTGCGTCCTGCGCGATCCCGAGGACGCGCGCCCTCACCGAGGGCGCTGCGGGCGTCGGCACCGGAGTGGCTTCTCCTCGCGCGAGAGAGGCCGAGACCGCGGCCGCGGCCGCGCCCGCCGCGCCGGCGAGGAAGTTGCGGCGGCTCGGCACCTCAGAACTCGCGGACCTGGGCGAGGTAGGTGTGGAGGTTGCGGCGCGTCTCCTCGACGCCGTCGCCGCCGAACTTCTCGAGGAAGGTGTCCGCGATCGTCAGCGCCACCATCGCCTCGCCGATGACCCCCGCCGCGAGAATGGCGCAGGTGTCGGTCCGCTCGACGACGGCCTGGGCCTCCTCCTTCGTCACGAGGTCCACGGTGCGGAGCGGCTTCGGCAGCGTCGAGAGGGGCTTCATGAAGCCGGTGACGCGGATCTCCTCGCCGTTCGACATCCCCCCCTCGATCCCGCCGGCGCGGTTCGTGCGCCGGAAGAACCGCTTCACGCCGGCGTCGTAGAAGATCTCGTCGTGCACGGCGGAGCCGCGAAGGGAGGCCGCGGCGACCCCCTCGCCGATCTCGACCGCCTTGATCGCCTGGATCGACATGACCGCGCGGGCGAGCCGGGCCTCGAGGCGCGTGTCCCACTGGCGCGAGGAGCCCAGCCCCGGCGGCACGCCGCGCGCGACGATCTGGAAGGCGCCGCCGACGGAGTCCTTCGCCCGCTGCGCCGCGTCGATCTCGACCATCATCGAGGCCTCGACGGCGACGTCGACGCACCGCAGCGGCGAGTCGTCGGGGATGGAGGCGATCTCGTCCCACGAGGCGTGCCGGTCCCTGGGGAGGGCCGCCTCGCCGACGGCCACCGTGTGGCCGAGGACTTTGATCCCCATCTCGCGGAGAAAGATCTTGGCGAGCGCCCCCGCCGCGACGCGCGCGGCCGTCTCGCGCGCGCTCGCCCTCTCGAGGACGTCCCGCGCGTCGTGGAGATCGTGCTTGAGCGCCCCGGCGAGGTCGGCGTGGCCGGGGCGGGGGTGCGTCACCCGCCTGAGGTCCTGTTCCGCCGTCCCTTCTGGGGGGATCTCAGGCGACATCGCGATCGACCAGGAGGCGAAGTCGCGATTGTCGATCGCGAGGCTCACGGGGCCGCCGAGGGTGCGGCCGTGGCGCACGCCGCCCGTGATGCGCGCCGCGTCGCTCTCGATCTTCATGCGGCCGCCCCGGCCGTATCCCATCTGCCGGCGCTTCAGGTCGCGATCGATCGCCGCCGCCTCGACGGGGAGGCCGGCGGGAAGGCCGTCCACGATGACCGTCAGGAGCGGCCCGTGGCTCTCGCCCGCGGTGAGGAATCGGATCGGCATGGGAGGTCAGGTTAACCCATGGAGCGTGATTCCGGGATCAGGGCTCTTCCGGGGCGCGGCTCTTCGTTACTGTGACAATCGCCGACGCCTCGCGCGCGTTTCCCGAGACGTCCGTCGCCCGGTACGTCACCGTGTACGCGCGGGCGCCGTACCTTGCGGCGCGCTCAGCCCGCAGGCTGAAAGCGAAATCCGCCGTGCCGATGTCCGCCCCTCGAATATCCCCCCGGGTCCTCCCGTCTCCCGTGCCGTTCGCGTCGTCGGGGTCGCTGCTCGTGATCGAGACGAGCTCGACCGGCGCCGCTCCGCACAGATCCGCCGCGAGGACCTCCGCGGTGGTGTCGACGAGACGGTGGTTCGGCGGCCAGAGAAGATCGGGCGTCAGCGTCACCGAGATCGATGGCGCGGTTGTGTCGACCACGCGTGCAACGATGTCATCGGTGGACGTGAGGCCGCCCCGGTCCGTGACGCGGAGCGCGATACGGTGGGCTCCAAGGGGAAGCTGCGCCATGATGCGGGCCCCCTCGCCCAGCGGGCGTTCCGACGGGAGCCCGAGATCCTCGATCCACTCGAACCGGGTGATGTCGTCGTTCGTACCCGGCGAGGAGTCCGGATCGCTCGACGCCGATCCGTCGAGGCTCGCCCATGCCCCCGAGGGCGACGTGCACTCCTCTCGGAGATCGCCTCCCGCGACGGCGACGGGCGGGAGGTTGTGCCCCTTCCGGACCGTGAAGTCGTCGCGCACGGCGCCTGTGGCGTCGAGGAAGCGGGCGTGGAGCTCCTTCCCGTGGACGTCGAGGACCATCGAGCCGAGCGTGTTGAGCGAGAGATACATCGCGGGATGGTTGAGGGGCCCCCCGGCGATCTGCCCCGAGCTCCCGGCGACCGCGTAGACGGCCCCCTCGTGAGGGGCCGGCCCCACGGTGAACTTCGAGTACGGCCCGCCGGCGCCGACCCGCCCGCTTCCCGGATCGAGCTTCATCGACGGCGTCAGCGTGTTCGACGTCCCGTAGTGTCCGTCGAGGAGGAACGACCTCTCGTAATCGTGGCTGTGTCCCGCGAGGACGAGATCGACCCCGACCCCCTCGAGGATCGGGAGCGCGAACTCCCGCATTTCAGTCGACTCGCTGAAAAAGTCCGTGTCGTGCGACCCCTTGCTGTAGGGAGGGTGGTGCCAGAAAGCGATCACCCAATCCTGCTTCGTCGCGCGCAGATCGGCCGCGAGCCACGTCATCATGGCGCCGCCCGGCGACCGATCGATGTCGTACGAGTCGAGGCAGACGAAGTGGATGTTCGCGTGGTCGAACGCGTAGTACGCCTCGGTCCCCGAGGGGACCCCTCCCGCCTCCGCCGCACGGGGGAGCGTGAAGATGTCGTAGTACGGGCCCGACTGGCTGGATGATCGCGCGGAGATCCCATCATGGTTTCCGAGCGTCGGCCAAAGCACCGACCTCGCCAGCATTTTCGGGTAGACGTCGAAGACCGCCGCCTGGTACTCCGCGTCGGTCCCGCTCTGGTAGGCGTTGTCGCCCAGCATGAGCCAGAGATCGGTCGCACGCGATCCCGTGTAGGCCTCGTAGGCATCCCGCACCGCTCTCGGCCGCGCGTCGGCGGTTCCCGAATCGCCGATGACCCAAATGCGCGTCGGCTTTGGCGTGCCCGGTTGCGGAGGCGTGGTGAAGGTGTGGTCGAGGTCGTCCCCAGCGATGTCCGCCGAGGACGATCCGATCGCGTAGACGTAGTTCGTCGCAGGCGCGAGTCCCGTGACGGAGACCACGTGCTCCGTCGTGACGGCCGCATCCTCGACGGTCACCGCGAGATTACCCGGCGCCTCGCCGAGCCGCACGCGGCTGTCGGTGGCCGTATCGGTCCGCCACCTCACGACGAGCCCGGTCGGCGTGCCGCGCTGCAGGTAGGGACCGCGCGTGAGTTTCGCCGACCGATTGACGTCGAGCCGCGGGACGAGGACGAGATCGCTCGAGGGAAGCGTCGTGTTGAAGACCGCCGCCGCGAAGAGGTTGTCGCCGCTCCGGAGCGCCGGAAGCGCCGTCGCCGTGATGTCGATCCCCGCGCCGTAATTCGGGACCGGGGCGTTGCTCGACTCGTGCGACACGGCGCGCGTGTTCCAGAGGAGAGCCCCCGCCGGCATCTGGGGCGAGCGGAAGATCTCGACGCCGTTGATCCACGCGACGTACCCGTCGTCGTAGTCGGCGCCGAGGAAGAGGGTTCGCACCGCTGAGACGTCAGCGATCTGAAACGTCGTGCGCGTGAAGACGGACGCGGTGTTCACGGGAACGTTCGTGCGAATCAGGTTCTGCGCACCGGTCCCGGCTTCGTAGCCGACACCGAACAGGCCGACTCCCCACGACGAGTCGTCGAAGGTGGCGCCCGTCCACGCGAGGCCGACGCCGGGGTCCGAACTGTTGGCGAGGTATCCGGTCGTCGAGGCGAAATCGACGAGGATGGCGGGAGGCGCCGCGGCCACCGTCGCGACCGTGGGATCGAGATCGTCGACCGGCGCTCCGGCGTAGGGCTGGGTGTCGCCCGGGGGCATCTCCACGTCGCCGCGCTTCGCGCGGAGCTTCGCGAGGGCGAGCTCGAGAGTGATCGGGTGGCCGAGACGGGCGAGACCTTCCTCGAGGCCGGCGATCGCTTCGTCGAGGTGGGCGGGCTCTCCGGTCGCGTCGAGGGCGCGGGCGCGGTCGAGGTACAGTTCCGGCGGCGGCGTATCGTCGCCGCGGTACAGTGAGATCGCGCGCGAGGCGTCCTCGACCGCCGCGAGGAGCCGCCCGAGCTTCACGCACGCTCTCGCCCGAGCGATGAGACCGTCGGCGCGATCGGGCTCGGCGGCAACGTATCGGTCGAGAGACGCCATCGCCCGTTCGGGTCTCCCGGTGTCAAGCATCAGGAGGCCCGTGCAGAGATCCACGGCGGTAAGCTTCGGGTCGAATCGCCTCGCGCGGCGATAGTCCTCAAGCGCCTTCGCCCACTCGTGCCGGAACCGGCGCTGCTCCCCTCGTCTCAGATAGAGCTGCGCGTCGGCCGGGTTTTTCCGGATCTGCGCCGTGAGATCGGCGATCTGCTCTTCGGGAGGCTGGTGGGCGACGGCGCCGGAGACGGCCAGGAGGAGCACCGCGCACGCGAGCGCTGCTCTATTCATCCGCGGTCCGCAGCTCGACATTCCAGGTGCCGCTCCGATCGCGCGCGACCTCGACCTGCCACGGCCGGCAGCAGACCGGACAATCCTGCACGTAGGACTGCCTGGTGCCGCCCCCGTCGTCGATGTCGAGGTCGACCTCCTCACCGCAGTAGGGGCAGAAATGCGACGGCATCGCACTGGGCTCCGTTGGATTCGTCGTTCCGGCTCCAAGTATACGGCCGCTCCCGCGTGACGGCCCCTACCTCTTCCCCGCCCCCTTCACGATCGTGAAGTGATCCCGAACCGCAGCGTTCGAGTCGATGAACGACTCGTCGAGCCGATCGCCGTGGAACTCGAGCATCACCGACCCGAGCACCTTCTGCGACGTGAACATCGCCGGGTGGTTCATCGGGCCGCTCCCCGTGTGGCCGGACGAGCCCGCGACGATGTACACGGTCCCCTGGTGCGGCCGACGATCGCGGGTCGGCTTCGAGTAGACCCCCGACCCGTCCTCGCGCCCGTCTCCGCCATCCCTCCTGGCCGACGCGGTGAAGGTGCCCGACGGGCCGTAGTGGCCGTCGAGGAGGAACGAGCGCTCGTAGTCGTGGCTGTGGCCGCCCATGACGAGATCGGCGCCGGCCTCCTCGAGGAGGGGAAGGGCGATCGACCGCATGTCCGTCATCCGCCGGTCGTGATCCGAGTCCTCCGACCCCTTCGCGTACGGCGCGTGGTGAAAGTACGCGACGAGCCACTCCTGATGCGCCGCCGCGAGGTCGGCTTGCAGCCACGTGAGCATCGGCCCGCCGACCGAGCGATCGTCGGTGCACGAGTCGAGGCTGATGAAGTGGACGTTCCCCCAGTCGAAGGAGTAGAAGTTCGGCGTCCCCGAGGGGGCCCCCCCCGCCTCGCCCCGCGTCGGCAGCGTGAAGATCTCGCCGTGGACGCCGCTCCCCCCGGTCGAGCGCGAGTGCGCGTCGTGATTTCCCACCGCGGGCCAGAGCGTCGCGTGCGCGAGCATCGCCGGGTACATCCGGAAGACGGCCGCCTGGTACTGCCGGTCGGTGCCGTCCGGGTACGCGTTGTCGCCGAGCATCAGCCAGAGATCGGTGCGCTTGCCGGCGGTCACCTTCAGGTACGCGTCGCGGACCGCCCGCGCCGGATCCTTCGCCGTCCCGGAATCGCCGAGCACCCAGACCCGGATCGGCGCGTCGCTCCCCGCGACGGGAGCGCTCACGAAGGAGAAGGGCTCGGCCCCCGCCGGACTCCCCTCCACCGCATAGTAATAAGGAGAGGCGGGAGTCAGCCCTGAAATCGGAACAACGTGCTCCGCCGTCGGCGCGCCCTCCGACGCCTCCTTCGACAGGTCGGCCGCAGAGGATCCGAAGTGCACGATGCCGGCCACGGGAAGCTCGGTGCGCCAGCGCACGACGACACCCGTGGGGGTCCCGAGCTGGAGATACGGGCCCCGCGTGATCACCGCGGAGCGGTTCATCGAGAGGTTCGGCGCCAGCAGGAGCGACCCCGACGACTCCCCCGATCGACGGACCTCGGCGGCGAGGAGGTTCCTGCCCGCCTTGAGCGCGCCGATAGCCGGCGCCGAGAGATCGATGAGGCTCGAGACGCCCCCCGTCGATTCGGGCGATCGATGGACCTCTGCGCCGTTGATCCACACCGTCATGTCGCCGCGCCACTTCCCCGAGAGGAAGAGGTTCTTCACACCGTTCGGATCGGCGATGTCGAACGTCGCGCGCGCGAGGAGCGCAGAGGCCGTCCTGTCCTCGACCGGATACTTCCCCACGGTCCAGGCCGCGTCGTCGAAAGAGGCGCCGGTCCACGCCGCATCGGCGGGCCCCGCGGTGAACCGGATCGGCGTCCCCCCCCGGACCAGGAACGTCTTGTGCGAGGGGGCCTGAGTCGAGCGCGCCTCCGCGTCGGCCCGGTGCTTCGCGCGCGATCGCTCGTGCGAGACGGCGGCGCGCAGGGCGACGGCCACCGCGGCCGCCACGGCGATCGTGCAGAGGATGGTGATCCACTTTCTCGAGCGTCGATGTGATGGCAATTTGGGCGCCTCCGGGCGGGACGGGCATGATAACCGAGAGTAGAATGCCGGGCATGGTGATCCTCACGGCGGAGCAGATGAGGCGCATCGACGCCCGCGCGGAATCCGATCACGGCGTTCCCGCCGACGCCCTGATGGACAACGCCGGACGGGAGATCGCCCTCGCCCTCGCGCGCCGCTTCCCGGATCTCGCGCGGCGGCGGACCCTCATCCTCTGCGGCAAGGGGAACAACGGCGGCGACGGCCTGACGGCGGCCCGGCACCTGAAGTCCGCGGGGATCGCGTCCCGCGTCGTCCTGCTGTGCCCCGCGAAGGACCTGCGCGGGGCCGCGGCGGGGGCGCTCTCGAAGGCCCGGGCTGCGGGGATCACGGTCGAGGAGATCCGCGACGACGGTTCGTGGGCTTCCGTTCGCCGCGCGCTCGGCGAGAGCGATCTGATCGTGGACGCCCTCCTCGGAACGGGGGCGCGCGGTGGGGCGACGGGCCTCCTCGGCGAGGCCATCGAGGCGATCAACGGCGCCGGATCGACCGTCGTGTCGGTGGACGTCCCGAGCGGCCTCGGCGAGGCCGGCCCGGCACCGGCCGGATCGACCGGGCCGGTGGTCGAGGCCGACGTGACGATCGCCCTCGCCGCCCTGAAGACCTCGCTCGTCTTTCAACCCGGCGCGCGATATGCCGGGGAGATCGAGGTCGTCGACATCGGCATCCCGGCGGCGGCGATTGCGGCCGAAAAGGCCGACCTCCACTGGATCGACGCCGCGACCGCGGCATCGTGGATCCCGCGCCGCGACCGCGCCTCCCACAAGGGGGACTTCGGCCACGTCCTCGTCGTCGCGGGGTCGCGCGGGAAGAGCGGCGCCGCGGTCCTCCTCGCCCGCGCGTGCCTGCGCTCGGGGGCGGGGCTCGTCACCATCGCCTCCCCCGAGTCGGCGCAGCCCATCATCGCCGCGGCGGTGCCGGAGGCGATGACGGCGCCCCTCCCGGAGACTCCCTCGGGATCGCTCGCCGGCGCCTCCCTCCCTTTGCTGCTGAAGCTCCTCGACGATCGCGACGTCCTGGCGACGGGGCCGGGGCTCGGGATGGAGGACGAGACGGCCGCGACGGTGCGATCCCTCGTCGCCGCGTGCCGCAAGCCGATGGTCCTCGACGCCGACGCCCTCAACGCGATCGCGATCCGCGGCACGCGCCCGGCGCTCGACTCCCCCGCCGTCGTCACCCCGCACCCCGGCGAGGCGGCGCGCCTCCTGGGGGTGACGAGCGCGACGGTGTCGGCCGAGCGGCTCTCCGCGGCGAGGCAGCTCGCCCGCGATCTCGGCGCCGCCGTCGTGCTCAAGGGATGGCGCACGCTGACGGCGAGCCCGGACGGGATGGTGCGCGTCAACTCGACGGGGAACCCGGGGATGGCGACCGGCGGTTCGGGGGACTCCCTGACGGGCGTCGTCGCCGCGTGGCTGGCCCAGGGGCTCGATCCGGCGACGGCCGCCGCCCTGTCGGCCTTCGTGCACGGCCTGGCGGGAGATCTCGCGGCCGCGGATCTCGGCGAGATCTCGATGATCGCGGGGGACATCGTCGATCGCCTGCCGGCCGCCTACCGCCTCCTGCTCGCGGCGCCGCGCCCCGGGCGATGACCACCATCCCCGGAATCCACACCACCCGCAGCGACGACGAGACGGCGGCGCTCGGGCGCGCCCTCGCGTCCGACCTCGCGCCCGGGGCGTGGATCGTCCTCGTGGGGCCGCTCGGCGCGGGGAAGACGGCGTTCGTCCGCGGCCTCGCCGCAGGGCTCGGCATCGATCCCGCGAGGATCCACTCCCCCACGTTCACCCTCGTCTCGGAGCACCCGGGGCCGAAGCCGCTCGCCCACGTCGATCTCTACCGCGTGGAGCGCCGCGCGGAGCTGGCCGAGCTGGGGCTCGAGGACCTGAGGGAGCGCGGCATCCACGTGGCCGTGGAGTGGGGGGAGCGGCTCCCCGACGAGTACCTCGACGGCGCCTGGGTCGTCGGGATCGAGCCGGCGGGTGCCGACGCGCGGCGCATCACCATTCGCCCCCCGGCCTGAAAAAAGGGTTGACGCGGCGGCGACCCCGGCGTACTTTCAAGCCTACTACTCTATAGATTTACTAGAATAAACTGGGCTCGCGCCGCCGGGAAGGAGAGACGGGTGCTGACGCGAAAGACGAAATACGGGCTCCAGGCCGTCCTGAGGCTGGCCCGGGAGCTCGGGAAGGGCCCCGTCCTGATCGCGGATCTCGCCGAGGGCGAAGCGATTCCGCGCAAGTTTCTCGAGCAGATCCTCCTGGAGCTGCGAAGGCACGGCGTGCTCCAGAGCCGCAAGGGGAAAGGAGGGGGCTATTCGCTGGCGCGGCCCCCCTCGGAGATCTCGTTCGGAGAGGTCGTCCGGATCCTGGACGGACCCCTCGCCCCCATCTCGTGCGTCAGCCTCACCGCGTACCGGGAGTGCGAGGAGTGCGAGGACGAGGCGACGTGCGGCATCCGGATGGTCATGAAGAACGTGAGGGATGCGAACGCGCGAATCCTCGACGGGACGACCCTCGAGGACGTCCTCGAGAGCATCGGGAAGGCGGAGAAGTCGAAGCGCCGTCCATCGAGTGCCCGGTAACGCGGAGACCCGCCTGCATGTCGATCGTCCTCGAGGATCTCGCGAAGTTCTACGAGGGGCACGCCGTCGTCAGCCGCGTCTCCGTCGAGATCGGGGACGGCGAGCTCTTCGTTCTCCTCGGCCCCAGCGGCAGCGGGAAGAGCACGATTCTCAGGATGATCGCGGGGCTCACCGCCGCCGATCACGGCAGGATCGTCCTCCACGGGCGCGACGTGACGCTCACCCCCGCGCAGAAGCGCGGCGTCGGCTTCGTCTTCCAGCACTACGCCCTTTTCAAGCACATGACGGTGGCCGAGAACGTCGGCTTCGCGCTCAGCATCCGGAGGGCGGCGGAGGCCGAGAGGCGGCGGCGCGTCGAGGAGCTCCTCGGGCTCGTCGGCCTCTCGGGGTTCGGCGGGAGGATGCCGGGGCAGCTCTCGGGGGGGCAGCAGCAGCGCGTCGCTCTCGCGCGCGCCCTCGCCCACCGCCCCTCGGTGCTGTTGATGGACGAGCCCTTCGGCGCGCTCGACGCTCGCATCCGGAGCGACCTGCGCCGGACGATTCGCGCGGTTCAGAGAGAGCTCGGCGTCACGACGATCTTCGTCACGCACGATCAGGAGGAGGCCTTCGAGCTGGCCGATCGGATCGGCGTGATGACCTACGGGAGGCTCCTCGAGGTCGGCTCCCCTCAGGATCTGTACCTGAGGCCACGCACGGAGTTCGCGGCGACGTTCCTCGGAAGGGCCAACCTCATGATCGGCGTCGCGAGCGGCGGCGAGGTCCGCGTCGGAGGGGTGTCGATGGCCGCGCCTCTCCCGGACGGCGGCGCCGGCGCGACGCGACGCGTGCAGGTCCTCTTCCGCCCGGAGGACGTCCTCCTCCGGGAATCGCGGGAGGCGATCGCCTCCCCCGTCCTCGGGCAGGGGACGGTCGAGGAGCGGATCTTCTCAGGGACCCTCGAGAAGCTCACGCTGAGACTCCCTCCCCTCCCCGGGGTGCGCCAGATCGCCCCGGCCCCTGCTTTTGGCGGCGACCATCTTCGCGTCGAGGCGCTGCGCTCCCAGGACCAGGCGCTCCGGCATCCCCTGAAGCCCGGCGAGAGCACCTGGGTCGGCGTCCGGCGGATCCACACCCTCGCGCATCCGGGCCTGAGCCTCCTCATCCTCCTCGACGGCACGCCGGGGGCGCGGGCGGCGCTCGCATTCGCCGCGCAGCTCGCCCGCCTCGCGCACCCGACCGTCTCCCTTCTCGCGATCGGGGAGGCCGACCAGGATGCCGAGATCCGCCGCGCCCGCGAAGTCCTCGCCGGCGCGAACGTGCGGGACGCCCGGACCTCGCGGGAGATCACGGTCGAGGCGATCGCCTCGGGGGCCGAGCCGTACGACATCATCGTCGCCGGGCTCCCCGCGCGCGACCTCGGCGATTCGGTCGAGCGCCTCCTGCGCGCGAGCGACGCCCACCTGCTGCTCGTTCCCGGCGAGAGAGTCGAGTCCGGGCCGCCCGCGCGCGTGCTCGTCTCCGCCGCGGTCGGAGAGCCGGGCAAGCAGACGATCCTCTTCGCGGGGCGGGTCGTCCGGCACTTCGGCGCGGAGATCCGGATCCTCACCGTCCTCTCCCCCGGAGCGCCGGATAACGCGGCCGGGCAGGCGGAGCGCTTCCTCGCGGCCGGGGTCACGTCGCTGAAGACGATCGGCGTCCCGTCGCGGGGACGCCCGCGGCGCGGCGCGGTCGCGCGCGAGGTCGGCGAAGAGCTCGCGGAAAGCCGGGCCGACCTCCTCGTGCTCGGCGCGCCGATCCAGGGGGGCGACGCGGAGCTTCGCCTCAGCGGCGCCGCCCGCGAGCTGATCGAGCACGGCAGGAGGTGGCCCATCCTCGTCGTCCGCTCCGGCGAGACGGCGCGAACGGAGGTGAGATCGTGAATCCTTGCAGAACGGCGCTTCTCGCGATGGGCGTCGCGGCGGCGATCGCGACGGGGGCCCCCGCGGCGGAGATCACGCTGCTCAACTTGTCCTACGATCCGACGCGCGAGCTCTACCAGGACTACAACGCGGCCTTCGCGAGGCACTGGAAGGAGAAGACCGGCGACACCGTGACGGTGCGGCAGTCGCATGGCGGGTCGGGCAAGCAGGCGCGCTCCGTCATCGACGGCCTCGAGGCCGACGTCGTGACGCTCGCCCTCGCCTTCGACATCGACGCCATCGCCGAGAACGCGAAGCTGCTTCCCCGCGACTGGCAGGGCCGGCTCCCGAAGAACAGCTCCCCCTACACCTCGACGATCATCTTCCTCGTCCGCAAGGGGAACCCGAAGGGGATCCGGGACTGGGACGATCTCGTGAAACCCGGGATCTCCGTGATCACGCCGAACCCGAAGACTTCGGGCGCCGCCCGCTGGAACTACCTCGCCGCGTGGGGGTACGCCCTCCGGAAGAGCGGCGGCGACGAGGCGAAGGCGAAGGAGTTCATCGGAAAGCTCTTCAGGAACGTGCCGGTGCTCGACTCGGGAGCCCGCGGGGCCACCACGACCTTCATCGAGCGGGGGATCGGCGACGTGCTGATCAACTGGGAGAACGAGATCCTCCTCGCCGGGCGCGACCTGGGAACGGACCGGTTCGAGGTCGTCGCGCCGCCGACGAGCATCCTCGCCGAGCCGGCCGTCGCCCTCGTCGACCGCGTCGCCGACAGGCACAGGACGCGCGCGGTGGCGGAGGAGTATCTCGCGTACCTCTACTCCCCCGAGGGGCAGGCGATCGCGGCAAAGCACTACTACCGGCCGACCGACCCCGCCGCGCTCGCGAAGGCCTCGGCTCTTTTTCCGAAAGTCGATCTCTTCACGTTGAAGGATGTCTCCGGCGACTGGCGAACGGCGAACCGGGTTCATTTCGCCGACGGCGCGATCTTCGACCAGATCTACCAGCCGGGACGCTGAACGATGGGTGACAGGAGGCGCCGGATCCTCCCGGGCTTCGGCCTCACGATGGGGTTCACGCTCTTCTACCTGAGCCTCGTCGTCCTCATCCCGCTCACCGCCCTCCTCCTCAGGACGTCGGCGATGACGTGGGAGAAGTTCCGCGCCGCCGTCACCGATCCCCGCGCGATCGCCTCCTACGAGCTCACCTTCGGCGCCTCGCTTTTCGCCGCGCTCGTCAACCTCGTCTGCGGCTTCCTGGTGGCATGGGTGCTGGTCCGGTACACCTTCCCTGGAAGGAAGCTCATTGACGCCCTCGTCGATCTGCCGTTCGCCCTCCCGACCGCCGTCGCCGGGGTGACGCTGACGACGATCTACGCACCGCACGGCTGGCTCGGCCGGCCGCTCGAGGCGATCGGCGTCCACGCCGCCTACTCCCGGCTCGGCGTCGTCCTCGCGCTGACGTTCGTCGGCCTCCCCTTCGTGGTGCGCACGGTGCAGCCGGTCCTCGAGGGGCTCGACCCGGCGATGGAGGAGGCGGCCCCCAGCCTCGGCGCCGGCCGGCTTCAGACCTTCCGGCGCGTCATCCTCCCCGTCGCGGCCCCCGCGGCCGTGACCGGCTTCACGCTCGCCTTCGCGCGCGCCGTGGGGGAGTACGGCTCCGTCGTCTTCATCTCCGGCAACATGCCGATGCGGACCGAGATCACGCCGCTCCTGATCGTGACGAAGCTCGAGCAGTACGACGTCGCGGGGGCGACGGCCCTCGCCGTGGTCATGCTGGTCTTCTCGTTCGCGATGCTCCTCGTCGTGAACGTCCTCCAGGCGGCCGCCAGGCGGCGGGCGGGAGGATCGTGATGGAGTCCCGCGCCGTCCGCACCCTCCTGATCGCCGCGGCGCTCGCCTTCGTGGCCCTCTTCCTCCTCGTCCCGCTCGCCGCGGTCTTCGTCGAGGCCTTCAGGAAGGGCGCCGGCGTCTACCTCGCCTCGCTCGTCGAGCCCGACGCGCGCGCCGCCATCCGGCTCACGCTCCTCACGGCCGCCGTCGTCGTCCCCCTCAACGTCGTCTTCGGCGTCGCGGCCGCGTGGGCCATCTCCCGCTTCGACTTCCGCGGAAAGAGCGCGCTCATCACGCTCATCGATCTGCCCCTCTCGGTCTCGCCGGTCGTCTCGGGGCTGGTCTACGTGCTCCTCTTTGGCCTCCAGGGGATGCTCGGGCCGTGGCTCGCCGATCACGACGTGAAGATCATCTTCGCCGTCCCCGGGATCGTCCTCGCGACGACCTTCGTCACGCTCCCGTTCGTGGCGCGCGAGCTGATCCCGCTGATGCAGTCCCAGGGGTGCGAGGAGGAGGAGGCCGCCCTCACGCTCGGGGCCTCGGGGTGGCAGATGTTCGCGCGCGTCACGCTCCCGAAGATCCGGTGGGGGCTCCTCTTCGGCGCCGTGCTCTGCAACGCGCGCGCGATGGGCGAATTCGGGGCCGTGTCGGTGGTGTCGGGGCACATCCGCGGCGTGACGACCACGATCCCGCTCCACGTCGAGATCCTCTACAACGAGTACCAGTTCGCCGCCTGCTTCGCGGTCGCATCGCTTCTGACGCTGCTCGCGGTCGCGACGCTCCTGCTGAAGAAGCTCGTGGAGATGCGCGTCAGGTGACGGGCGTCACTCGACCCGGTAGTTCGGGGCCTCCTGCGTGATCACGACGTCGTGGACGTGGCTCTCCTTGAGCGAGGCCTGCGTGATGCGCATGAAGCGGCCGTTCACCTGGAGGGCGGTGATGTCCTTCGTGCCGCAGTACCCCATGCCGGACCTCAGGCCCCCGACGAGCTGGCGCACGAGGCCGGAGACGCTCCCCTTGTACGGGACGCGCCCCTCGATACCCTCGGGGACGAGCTTCTCGTCGTCGACGCCGGCCTGCGCGTAGCGATCGCGGCTCCCCTTCCGCATCGCGCCGATGGAGCCCATCCCGCGGTAGGCCTTGAAGCTGCGCCCCTGGAAGAGGATCGTCTCGCCGGGCGACTCCTCGGTTCCCGCGAGGAGCGATCCGATCATCACCGACGAGGCCCCGGCGGCGATCGCCTTCGTGATGTCCCCCGAGTACTTGATGCCGCCGTCGGCGATCACGGGGATGTCCTTCTTCCGCGCCACGGCCGCGCAGGCGCTGATGGCGGTGATCTGCGGCACCCCCGCGCCGGTGACGATGCGCGTGGTGCAGATCGATCCGGGCCCCATCCCCACCTTCACGGCGTCGACGCCGTGATCGATGAGGGCCTCGGCCGCCTCGGCGGTCGCGATGTTCCCCGCGACGAGCTGCACGTCGGCGTACTTCCGCCTCACGAGGTCGATCGTCTCGAGAACCCCCTTCGTGTGGCCGTGCGCCGTGTCGATGACCAGGAGATCGACGTTCGACTCGATGAGGGCCGCCGCGCGATCGACCGCCTCCTCGCCGACGCCGAGGGCCGCGCCGACCCTCAACCTTCCGAGCGAGTCCTTGCAGGCGAGCGGGTAGCGGATCGCCTTCTGGATGTCCTTGACGGTGATGAGGCCCTTGAGCTTTCCCTGATCGTCCACGACGGGGAGCTTCTCGATGCGGTGCCGGTGGAGGATCGCCTTCGCCTCCTCGAGCGTCGTCCCCTGAGGCACCGTGACGAGCCCTTCGCGGGTCATCAGATCCGAGACCTTCAGGTTCGTCTTCGCGCCGAAGCGGAGATCGCGGTTGGTGAGGATGCCGACGAGCTTTCCGTCCGCGCGGGTGACGGGAACGCCCGCGATCCGGTACTTCTTCATGAGATCCAGGGCGTCCTCGACGCGCGCGTCGGGGCTGACGGTGATGGGGTTCACGATCATCCCGCTCTCCGAGCGCTTGACCTTGTCGACCTCCTCCGCGTGCGCCTCGATCGGGAAGTTCTTGTGGATGATCCCGATCCCCCCCTCCTGCGCCATCGCGATCGCGAGGGCGGCCTCGGTGACCGTGTCCATCGCCGCCGAGACGACGGGGATGTTCAGCCGGATCCCCCGCGTGAGTTGCGCGGAGACGTCGGTCTTCGCCGGGACCACGTCGGAATACGCGGGGATGAGAAGGACGTCGTCGAAGGTGAGGCCGTCGGGGATGGGGCCCTGAAGCATCGTGGTCGCTCTCCTCGATTCTCTGGACGGTGGCTGTTGAATCCCGGTCAGGAGACGGGCTTGCCGCAGCTCACACAGAAGCGCGCGCCGACCGGCGAGACGGAGCCGCAGCTCCGGCAAATCGCGCCGGTGGCCTGCGCCGCGCCGCACGCGGGGCAGAACCTCCCTCCGGCGGGGATCGGCGCGTTGCACGCGGCGCACGCCCCCATGGCCGCGGCCGACGGGTCGGCGGGGGCCGGGGCCTTCGATCCGCCGGCTGCCGCTCCGCCGCCTCCGGCCGGAGACGGGCTCGCCGCGAAGGCGTCGCGCATCATCTGGGGAATGGCCATCCCGAGGCCGGCGCCGACGCCGAGTCCCATTCCGGCCGCCGCCGTCCCGCCGGCATCGCCGCCTCCTCCTCCGGAGCCTCCCACGCCGTGCGCCGCGTCGCCGAGGGCGCGCGCCGCCTTGAAGCGCATGTACTGCCCCATGTCGCCGACGGCCGACATGCCGGTCCGCTCGTCGATGAGCTTCGCGACCTCCTCGGGGGGGGTGATCGCGTTGATGAAGAAGTCGGTCAGCTCGAGCCCGTAATTCCGGAAATCGCCGCCCACGCGCGCCTTGAGCGCCTCCGCGAGCTCGTCGTAGTGCTTCGGGAGATCGAAGATCGACTTCAGCGTCTCGCCGAGGACGTCGTTGAGGCGCGCCACGATGAGATCCCGCAGGTACCCTTCGATCTCCCCTGTGACGTAGCGCCCCTGGCTCCCGACGAGGTTGTTGACGAAGAGCTGGGCCTCCTTCACGCGCACCGCGTAGACGCCGAAGGCACGGAGGCGCACCATCGCGAGCTCGGCGTCGCGGAAGGCGACGGGCTCCTTCGTCCCCCACTTGAGATCGGTGAAGATCTTCCGCGCGACGAAGGTGACGTCGCTCCGGAACGGGCTCGTGCCGCCGAAGGGAATGGACAGGAGGCGCGTCAGGAGGGGGATGTTCGCGGTCGTGAGGGTGTGGCGGCCGGGGCCGAAGACGTCCAGGGCCTTGCCGTCGCGGAAGAAGACGGCCCACTGGTTCTCGAGGACGACGAGCTGCGCCCCCATCCGGATGTCGCCCCCAGGGGAGAAGCGGTGGACCATCTCGCTTCCCGTCTCGTCCTTCCACTCGATGACTTCGATGAGCGCCATCGTCGGCTCCAGGGCGGCCGTCGGGCCGGAATCAGGTCGTGGGCGTGTCGAAGAGGTACTTGCGGTTCGAGACCTTGAGCTCGATCGAGGCGAGGATCCCCTCGACCTCGCGGAGCGTCAGCGTCCCGATCGCTTCGTACTTCAGCGATCCGAGGTCGCGCTCCAGGAGATCGAGGTCGCCGAGGATCGCCTCATCGTACGCGTAGAGGCGGTCGAGCTCCTCCTCGCGGATCTTCACCTGGTCGAAAAAGCCGCTGTAGCCGTAGTCGGCGAAGCGGAGAGCGTCGGCGGTGCGCTGGATGCGGGAATCGAGGCGCCCCAGATCGTCGAGCATGTCGAGGTCCCCTTCCCCCGTCGCCGCCAGCTTGATCTCCTCGACTCTCGCGCGGAGATCGTCGAGCCGTGAGGCGACGTGCTCCCTCAGCCTCTTGTCGGTGTCGCGCCGGGCTTCCTTCGCGCGGTAGCCGGCGAGGCCGGGGATGAGATCGGCGACCTTCTCCAGGAAGTTCTTCTCGGACTGCGGCATCGCCATCGCCCGTCTCTCCTCAGCGCCCGGCGGCGCGTCCCGCGGGGGCGGCGCCCGCGCCGGCCCCCTCGGCGTCGCCGTGGCACTTCTTGAACTTCTTCCCCGACCCGCACGGGCAGGGATCGTTGCGCCCCACCTTGTCCATGGCCTTCTTCGCGACGGGGGCCGGCGCCTCCTTCGGCGGGGCCGAGAAGACCAGCGCGCGCTCGCGCGCCCTCGCCCGGCGCTCCTGCTCCTTCCGCTGCTCCTCCTCGTTCACCGGCTCCAGGTGGAAGAGGAAGCGGACGATCTCGTTCTCGATCCTCTCCTTCATGGCGGAGAACATGTCGAACGACTCGCGCTTGTACTCGGTGAGGGGATCCCGCTGGCCGTAGCCGCGAAGGCCGATCCCCTCCTTGAGGTGATCCATCGCGTACAGGTGATCCTTCCACTGCGAATCGACGATGTTGAGCATGATGACCTGCTCGTGCCGGCGCATCATCTCGGGGCCTATGGCCTTCTCCCTGGCTTCGTACCGGGTGGTGGCGGCCCCCAGGAGGTGCTCGCGGAGCTCGGGGAAGTTGATCTTCGCGAAGTCGACGTCTGCGTCGGCGAGCTTCAGCCCGAAGTGGTGGAGGTAGGCGTTCCGGAGCTCTTCCGTGCGCCACTCGGAGGGGTCTTCCTTCTCGCCGGCGTGCGTCTCGAGGAGCCAGTCGACGATCTCCTCGGTCTTCTGCAGCACGTACGCGCGGCTCCCCTTCCCCTGGAGGATCTCGAGGCGCCAGCGGTAGACTTCGGTCCGCTGCTTGTTCATGACGTCGTCGTACTCGAGGAGGTGCTTGCGGGTCGTGAAGTGCTGCCCCTCGACCTGCTTCTGCGCGCGCTCGATCGATCGGCTGACGATCCCCGCCTCGATCGGCACGTCGTCCTCCATCCCGAGCTTGAGGAAGAGCCCCTTCAGGCGATCGCCGCCGAAGATGCGCATGAGATCGTCCTCGAGCGACAGGTAGAAGCGCGACGAGCCGGGATCGCCCTGGCGGCCGGCGCGCCCGCGGAGCTGGTTGTCGATGCGCCGCGACTCGTGCCGCTCCGTGCCGAGGATGTGAAGCCCGCCGAGCGCGATCACCTCGGCGTGCTCGGCCTCGCACTGCGCGCGCATGTCGGTGAGGACCTGCTCGAACTGCAAGGGCGAAGGCGGCGGCTCCATGGCGGCGGCCTTCTTCTTCGCCATCATCTCGGGGTTCCCGCCCAGGAGGATGTCGGTGCCGCGCCCCGCCATGTTGGTGGCGATCGTCACCCCCGCCTTCCGGCCGGCTTGCGCGACGATCTCCGCCTCCATCTCGTGGTACTTCGCGTTCAGGACGGTGTGAGGGACCCCGTCCTTCTTGAGCTGCGCGTGGAGCAGCTCGGAGTTCTCGATCGACGTCGTGCCCACGAGGACCGGCTGCCCCTTCTCGTAGAGCTCCGCGATCTCCCGCACGACCGCGCGGTACTTCTCCTCGCGCGTGCGGTACACGACGTCGGGGTTCTCGAGCCGGATGAGGTCGCGATTGGTCGGGATGACGGAGACCTCGAGCTTGTAGATCTGGTCGAACTCGTGCGCCTCGGTGTCGGCGGTGCCGGTCATCCCGGAGAGCTTCGAGTACATGCGGAAGTAGTTCTGGAAGGTGATGCTCGCGAGGGTCTGGTTCTCGCGCTCGATCCGCACCCCCTCCTTCGCCTCGATCGCCTGGTGCAGCCCGTCGCTCCACCGGCGCCCCGGCATGAGGCGGCCCGTGAACTCGTCGACGATGAGGACCTGGCCGTCCTTGATCATGTAGTCGACGTCGCGCTTGAAGAGGGTGTGCGCCCGGAGCCCCTGGCTCACGTGGTGGAGCACGTCCATGTTCACCGGGTCGTAGAGGTTCGTGATCCCGAGCGCCTTCTCGGACTTCTCGATCCCCTCCTCGGTCAAGGAGACGGTCTTCGCCTTCTCGTCGATGACGAAGTCGGTCTCCTTCTCGAGTCGGGGGATGATCTTGTCGATGCGGTGGTAGAGATCCGTCGACTCCTCGGCCGGGCCGCTGATGATGAGGGGGGTGCGCGCCTCGTCGATGAGGATGCTGTCCACCTCGTCGACGATCCCGAAGTTGTGGCCGCGCTGCTGCACGTACGACTCCAGCGAGTACTTCATGTTGTCGCGGAGGTAATCGAAGCCGTACTCGTTGTTGGTGCCGTACGTCACGTCGCTGCCGTACGCCTGCTGCCGCTCGGCGTCGCTGCTCGAATGCTGGATCAGCCCGACCGAGAGGCCGAGCGCCCGGTAGATCTGCCCCATCCACTCGCTGTCGCGCCGGGCGAGGTAGTCGTTGACGGTGATGCAGTGCACCCCCTTCCCGGAGAGGGCGTTGAGGTACGCGGGGAGCGTCGCCACGAGCGTCTTCCCCTCGCCCGTCTTCATCTCGGCGATCTTCCCGTTGTGGAGGACCATGCCGCCGATGAGCTGCACGTCGAAGTGGCGCATGCGGAGCGTGCGCCGGGACACCTCGCGGACGACCGCGAAGGACTCGTGCAGGACGTCGTCGAGGGAGGCCCCGCGGGCCACTTTCTCCCTCAGGACTGGGGTCTTCGCGGCGAGCTCGGCGTCCGTGAGCTTCTGGATCGCGGGCTCGAGGAGGTTGATCGCCGCGACGTGCGGGCGGAGGCGCTTCATCTCGCGCTCGTGCTTGGTGCCGACGACCGAAGCCGCGAGGGCGTTGAGAAGCGACAGCATGTGAGCTCGACTCCGCGCCGGGGTGCACCACCCCCCGGGGATCTGGCCACTCGGTGGTCGCCGCGCTGGATTGGGGCCGGCCGTCAGGCCGCCGGCTTCAGCGGGTCGCGTCCCCGAATCGGGGGCGCACCTTGGACGTTGCGACGCATCATAGACAGCCGCCTAAGCTCACGTCAAGGCAGGGGGTTGCGGGCCGGACTCTCAGGGCCGGCCCGCGGGAGGGGGTCAGGAGATCTGGTCGGTGTCGAGGATGTAGTTGATCGGATCGACCTTCGAGCCCTGGTAGAGGACCTCGTAGTGGAGGTGGGCGCCGAGGCTCCGGCCGGTGTTGCCGACGTAGCCTATGGTGTCGCCCCGCTGGACCTCCTGGCCGACGCGCACGGCGAAGCCGCTGAGGTGGCCGTACCGGGTGACGATCTCGTTGCCGTGCGAGATGAAGATGACGTTGCCGTACCCGGCGTCGCGCATCACCTGCGTCACGACGCCGTCGGCCGGGGCGATGACCTTCGTCCCCGCGTTGGCGACGATGTCGAGGCCTTCGTGAAACGCTCTCTGTCCGGTAAAGGGGTCGCGCCGGTACTGGAACCCGTACGCGATCATCCCGTGCACCGGGGCGATCGACGGCGTGGAGGCGAGGAGGAGCGACTGGTCGTGGTAGACCTTCTCGAGGATGCCGAACGAGTCCTTGAGGACTCCGCTCCGCTCGTCGAGGGTCTGCATCTCCTCGCGGAGGACGCGGCCGTTGACGGCCCCCGTCCCTCTCGGGCCACGCGCCAAGCTCTCTGCCGGCTCGCGGACGCCCCCGACCGGCTGCGCGGACGGCAGATCCGACACGCCGGCCATCATCGCGAACTTGGTCGCCTTCGTCTCGAAGAAGGCGAGCCTTTCCCTCAGGCCGGCCAGGTTCTTGTCGACCTCCAGGCCTGCCGTGCGCAGGTCTCGATTCTCCGCTTTCAGATCCCGGACCTCGGCCGCCCGCGCCTTGGAAAGGTGGACGTAAATCGGGAGCAGCCCGGTCGCGACGACGCCGGCCAGCGCGATGATGGATAGGATGAGGACGAAAGACGCGCTGACCTTGAACTTGGAGAAGCGAGCCCGCGTGTGAGGGACGATCATCACGGTGTAGAACTTGCCCTTCATGATGGTCTCCTTGAAACGGGGTGGTACCATGAAAAAAGGATGCCGCTTGGAAAAATGCGCGCGCATCGTAACACGGCACTCTGCGGGGCTTCAACGAATTTGTGACTTCCGTAACAGAATGTCCAGCCGAAACCACGGGACGTCCCACCTGCGAGCGGGCGCGCGCGTCGAGAAAATCCCGACCCGTTGCAGGCGCCCGCCGCGTCTGAGAGAATCGGCCGCATGTCCATCAAACCGTCCGTCCGCCCTGTCGACCCTGTCGGCCAACTCCTCTTCGTCGGGATCAGCGGGACCGTGCTCACCCCCGAGACCCGGTCTCTCCTCGAGCGCGTTCGCCCCGGCGGGGTCATCCTCTTCAAGCGCAACGTCGACACCCTCCCGGGGCTGAAGGCGCTGGCCGCGGAGATCCAAGGCGCCGTATTCCCCCCTCCCCTTCTCGCGATCGACGAGGAGGGGGGCCGTGTCACGCGCCTGACACCCCACATCTCGGGGCTCCCGGCCGCGTGGACCACCGCCTCCTTCGGAGCCGCCCGACTGACCGAGTACTGGAAGCGCTACGGCGAGCTCCTCGCCGCCCTGGGGATGGACATCGATTTCGCGCCTGTCGTCGATCTGTGCCCGAACGACGCCCCGAACGGAATCGCCGATCGCTCCTACGGAACCGACCCGGAAAAGGTCATCGAGTGCGCCTCGGCGGCGATCGCCGGGCTCCGGGCGGCGGGGATGACGCCGACGATCAAGCACTTCCCGGGCCTCGGCGACACGCTCCTCGACTCGCATCATCACCTCCCCTCGGTCCAGAAGAAGCGGGAGGCCTTCGAGCGGGAGGATCTCGTCCCCTTCACCCGGCTCGGCGCGACGTCGCCGGCGGTGATGGTCGGCCACGGGCACTACCCCTGGTACGCCGGCCCCGATCCCATCGCCGCCACGCTCACGAAGGAGATCAGCACGGCCCTCCTCAGGAATCGCTGCGGCTACCGCGGCTGCGCCATCTCGGACGACCTCGAGATGAAGGCGGTCGCGGTCCGCGTCGCCTGGGACGAGCTGGCCCCGCGCGCGATCGAGTCGGGGAACGACATGGTCCTGATCTGCCACACCGCCGAACGGATCCTCGCCTCCCACGAAGCGCTGAGGCGCCGCGCCGAGCGCGAGCCGGCCTTCGCCGCGCGGGCGCACGAGGCGGCGGGGCGCGTCGCCGCCCTCAGGGCGGAGGCGGCGGCGATCCGCGCGGCGGCCCACCCGGCGGGCGCGATCGAAGGCGCCCGGACCGCGCTCCTCGAGGCCGCGGGGGCCGGGGCGGCGCGCGCCTGACTTGTCCGCTCCTTCCGGGGAACACTAAACTCGCGCGCGGCCGGCGACGCCCGCGGGCCGAAAGGGGGAAACACCCGACATGCCTGCGCAGAGTGCACCGAACGTCCAGGGCCTCCAGCTCGAGGTGGCCTACCGCAAGAAGCTCGGCGACATCACGAACCTCTTCAACTCGGCGCCGTCGCTCAACCACATCCTCGTCAACCTGAAGGACAAGATCCTCGAGCTCGTCGGCTGCGAGCGCGTGACGATCTTCGCCATCGACACGAAGAATCAGGAGCTCTACTCGCTCCAGAAGACCGGCGGCGACATCAGGGAGATCCGCGTCCCCAAGACGTTCGCCTCCATCGCCGGGTTCGCGGCCCTCTCGCGCCAGCCCGTCCGCGTCGTGAACGCCTACGACACCGCCGAGCTCGCGAAGATCCACCAGCACCTGAAATTCGACGCGCGGTGGGACAAGAGCTCCGGGTACAAGACGAAGCAGGTCCTCGGCGTCCCCATCGTCTTCGAGAAGTACCTCATCGGCGTCCTCGAGCTGATCAACAAGACGACCGGACCGGCGTTCACCGAAAGTGACCAGGAGGCGGCGGAGGAGATCGCGCGCATGCTCGGCATCGCCTTCTACAACCAGAACCGGGCGGCCCGGCAGAACCGCCCCGGCAAGTTCGGCCTCCTCGTCGACAAGGGGATCATCTCCGAGAAGGACGTCGAGGACGCGGCCGCCTCCGCGCGCGTGAACAACACCGACGTCGCCATCGCCCTCATGGAGAAGCACAAGATCCCGAAGGAGGAGATCGGCTCCGCCCTCTCCCACTTCTACCGCCTGAGCTTCTTCAACTACACGGGCGGGGAGAAGATCCCCGACGACTTGAAGCAGCGGATCCCCTTCGACTTCCTCAAGAAGAACCTCGTCGCCCCCGTCGAGAAGAAGGGCGGGACGCTCGTCATCGCCATCGATGACCCGCTCGATCTCGTGAGGCTCGACGGCTTCAAGGCCCTCGCCCTCGCCCCGAACCACGAGGTGCAGGTCGCCCTGAAGGACGACCTCCTCATGTACATCCACACCTCGTACGGCCAGCCGATGGAGGCGACGCCGGCCGACGCTTCCTTAGGCCGCATCCTCGTCGAGCTGGGCGAGGGGGAGCACGAGGTCGAGGTCGAAGAGCGAAAGGACGAGGTCGACGAGACCGACAGCGGCATCGTGCGCCTCGCGAACCAGATCGTCGTGGACGCCTACAACCGCGGCGCCTCCGACATCCACATCGAGCCGAACGGCCCCACCCTTCCGACGATGATCCGCTTCCGCGTGGACGGCGACTGCGTGAAGTACATGGAGCTCCCCGGGCCGCACCGGAACGCGCTCGTCCAGCGCTTCAAGATCATGGCGCAGCTCGACATCTCCGAGCGCCGGAAGCCCCAGGACGGCAAGATTCGCTTCAAGACGCCGCAGCTCGTCATCGAGCTCCGCATGGCGACCATCCCGACCTCGGGGAACAACGAGGACGTGGTCATGCGCATCCTCGCCGCGAGCAAGCCGCAGCCGCTCGAGAAGATGGCGATGAGCGATCGGAACCTCGCCGAGTTCAAGAGGATCATGGCGAAGCCGTACGGCATCGTCCTGTGCGTGGGGCCGACCGGGTCGGGGAAGACGACGACGCTCCACTCGGCCCTCGGCTACATCAACACCCCCGATCTCAAGATCTGGACGGCGGAAGACCCGGTCGAGATCACGCAGATGGGCCTCAGGCAGTGCCAGGTCCACCCGAAGATCGACTTCACCTTCGCCGCCGCGATGCGCTCGTTCTTGCGCGCCGATCCCGACGTCATCATGGTCGGCGAGATGCGAGACACCGAGACCGCCCAGATCGGCATCGAGGCGTCTTTGACGGGGCACCTCGTCCTCTCGACGCTCCACACGAACAACGCGCCGGAGACGATCGTCCGCCTCCTCGACATGGGGATCGATCCTTTCAACTTCGCGGACTCCCTCCTCGGCATCCTCGCCCAGCGGTTGGCGCGCACGATCTGCGGGAAGTGCAAAGAGCAGTACCATCCCGACGGGGCGGAGTTCGAGGAGATGCAGGAGGCTTACGGCGCCGAGGGGTTCGAGCGTCTCGGCGTCAAGTACGACGACGACTTCAAGCTCTCGCGCGGCACGGGGTGCCGCGAGTGCCTCGACACGGGGTACAAGGGGCGCATCCCGCTCCACGAGCTCGTCGTCGGCACCGACGCGGTGAAGCGCCTCATCCAGACGAAGGCGGCGATCGAGGAGATCCGCAAGCAGTCGATCGCGGACGGGATGACGACGCTCCTTCAGGACGGCATCGAGAAGATCCTGAAGGGGGTGACGGACTTCAAGCAGGTGCGCGCGGTGTGCATCAAGTAGGGGGCGCTCGATGCGCATCCTGGCGATCTCGGGAAGCCTTCGCGCGGCATCGTCGAACTCCGCGATCGTGCGGGCCGCGGCCCTGCTCGCCCCTGACGGCGTCAACGTCGAGATCTACGACGGCCTCGGCTCCCGCCCCCACTTCAACCCGGATCTCGACACGGAAGTCCCGCTTCCACCCGTCGGAGATTTCCGGTCGCGTCTGACGGCGTCGCACGCGGTGCTGATCTCGTGCCCCGAGTACGCCCACGGCGTCCCTGGCGTGATGAAGAACGCGCTCGACTGGCTCGTCGGAAGCGGCGAGCTCTCGAGAAAGCCCATCGCGCTCATCAACGCCTCGCCCATCGCAACGCTCGCCCAGGCGTCGCTTCGCGAGACGCTCACCGTGATGGAGGGGATCATCGTCCCCGAGGCGTCGATCGCGCTCCCGGTTCAGGGAAAACACCTCGATGCGGAAGCGATCGCTGCGCACCAGGAGTTCTCGAAGAGCCTGCGGGCCTCGCTCGTCGCGCTCCTGAAGGCGGTCACCGGGCACGAGACCGCCCGATAAGATCAGTGCGCGTGGCGGTGGTGAAGGTCCGGCACGTGCGGATGATCGTGCACGAGGCTCGCGTGCCGGTGCGGGTGGGAATGCGGCTCCGCACCGCCGGTGCCATCCGGGTGATCGTGCCGGTGATGCTCGTCGTGGACGTGGAGATGATCGTGCGTCATCTCCTCGTGCGTGTGCGCGTGACGGTGCCGCTCGATGAGAAGCAGTGCCGCCCCCACCGCCATCAGCGCCATCGCCGCGACATCGGCGAGCCGCAACCGCTCGCCGAGAAGCGCGACGGCGCCGATTGCTCCCGCGAAGGGAGCCGTCGCGAAATACGCCGCCTCCCGCGCCGCCCCGAGGAGCCGCAGCGCGTACGTGTCCAGCACCAGGCTGAGCCCGTAGCACACGACGCCGACCGCGCCCGCGGCGACGATCGAGCCGACCCCCGGCCACCGCGCTGACGTCACCCTCGCGAGAAGGAGCGTGCACGTCCCGGCGCCCAGCGCCTTGACCCGGACGATCGCGACGGGATCGCGCAGCGAGAGGCGCTGCGTGAGATTGTTGTCGAGCCCCCACAGCAGGCAGGCCCCCGCGATCTCGATCGCGCCCAGGGACTCGACGCGCCACTCCCCCGGCTGATACGTCAGGACCACCGCGCCGACGAGAACGAGAAGGCCGGCCAGACCTGCGCGAACCCCCAGGTGCTCCCCGAAGACGACGAGCGCGAGGAGGATCGTGAACGGCGCCTCGAGGTTGAGGAGAAGCGACGCGCTGACCGCCGTGATGCGTCCGAGCCCGTCGAGCATGAGGACAGGTGCGAGGACGCCGCCGGCGAGAATGATTCCCGCGACGAGCGGAATGTCCGCGCGGCGCAGCGGCGCTTCCCGCGTGGTCGAGCGCGAAACGACGCGAGCCACGGCCCCGTACACCACGAGTCCAAGCCCCGCGCCGAGGTACAGGAGCGACGCCAGCGGCAGCGGCCCCGTTCCCGGCAGGAGGAGCTTGGCGAGCGGCGTGCTCACGCCGAAGAGAGCGGCGGCACCGAGGCCGAAGAGGGAGCCTTTCATTGTTGAGGGCGCGCGAGCATGGCGACCCGGGCAGCGATGGAGAAGATTTCGGCGAGCCTCCGAAGATACTTAGAACTAACGAGATATGGAGTACCCCACTGACTAGTATGGCCCGTCAGGTCATTCTGGGCGTATACTCTCTCCGAAACCAGTGAAGGTCGTTGGAGGTACCCATGGTCAACCCGCCGCAGGTCATCGCCGAGCGCGGCGAGCAAATTTACCGCGAGCGTTACAAGGACGAGTACGAAAGGCTCTACTCTGGGCAGTTCGTCGCGCTGGACGTCGATTCCGGAAGTCCATTCGTCGCGGATACGCCCGAGGGTGCGCTCGACGCGGCACGTCGCGCCCAACCGACGGGTCGATTCCACTTGATCAGAATCGGGTCGCCGGGAGTTTTTCGCATGAGCTACGCCGGCAGCGGGAGTCATGGCGACTGGATATTTGGCAAACGGTGAGCCGTTCATCGAAATCGGGCTCGCCGGCGCCTTAACCCCGCCCCCCAAGAAGCTTGCCTGTCTGATCGATACCGGGTTCACCGGATTCCTTTCGATTCCGCTCGTGGACGCGCTTCCGTTCGGGCTCATCCTAAGTGGAACGACCTCTGTCGTGTTTGCGAATGGCACTACCGAATTTCGTCTCACATGCCTTGGCGTCGCGTCAATCGACGGTCAAACCAAGGCTGGCGTGATCACCCTCGAGCCGCAAGGAACGAACGTTCTTCTGGGAATGGACTTTCTTCGAGTTTTCGGGCTGCAGCTTCGCGTTGATCCGTCTACTGCGACTGTGGAACTCAGTTCCACAGTCCCGCCTTTGCCAGCCGTGCCGAGCTCACCGTCGACCTCTTAAACTGCCGGCCGGTGGTCCGTGCCGACTGGATCCTCTGCATGTAAACGCCCCTGCTGGGGACGATCGAGCGGGGCGGCGCGTCGAGCCATACCCACTTCAAGTCCCTCCGGTTCAGGGCCTGGCGCCGGCAAGCGACTCGCGCGGTTCCTTCGTGCGGCGACGAGCGACCGTGAGGTCTGGCCCAGATTGCGGGCGGCATGCTCGTGATACGAACGCTACAGCTTGCCGCGGCTCTTGAGGTCTCTGACGAAGGTCTCGAAGTTCAAGTCGGGCTCGTTGGCCCGAGTCTCGAACGCTTCGAGATCCGCGGCGTCTTCGAGTCGGCGGCGCTCGGTCGAATCGAGAGGAACCGTTGGGCGCTTGACGTTTCGCATGGGTCACTCCCCCTTCACGGCGTAGTCGTCGCCATAATACTTGCTCGTGGTCGCCGTGTGGAACTCGATCGCGCGCACGGGCGCGTACCGCGGGCTCGGCAAGGATGGCAGGACTTCGAGGATCTCCTCCTCCCACAGGTAGACGTTCATCGGGAAGGAGACGCGCGCCAGCTTCCGCTGGTCGGGGTCCCGTGGCTTCGACACGCGGTGCGTCGTCGACGGGAGGATGTCGTTCGAGATCCTCTGCATGTAGTCGCCGGTGTTGAGGATGATCGACCCCGGCGGCGCGTCGAGCCTCACCCACTTCATGTTCTTCCGGTTCAGCACCTGGAGCCCCTCGAGACGCGGCGCCGGCAGGAACGTGAACATCGTCACGTCCTCGTGGCCGAGTAGGCGGGCCGCGCCGGAGAGATCGTCGGCCTCGGACACGGGTGGGTAGTAATTGAGGCGCAGCGCGAAGTTCGTGTTCGTGAGGCGCGCGTCGTAGAGGTGCTCGTCGGCGCCGAGGTGGAGGAGGAGCGACTGCATCACGGGGACGATGAGCCTCTCCTGCTGGAGGGCCATCTCCCTGAAGAACCGCTCGTCGGAAAGATCCGGCCAGAACTCCTCGAGGCGCGGCGGATCGGATCGGCCGTCCGGAATGTCGAAGGCGCGCCGGCAGAAGACCCACCCCTCGACGAGATCGGGGTGAATCCCCGAGGTCTCCTTGATCGGGAAGTACCCCTGGTTCACCGAGCCGTGCCGCCGGGCCGCGAACCTCATCTTCGTGTCGAGCGACGCCCGCGTGAAGACCTCCTCCACCCGAGCGAACGCCTCGTCGTGGATCGCGGGATCGACGCCGTGCCCCTCGAGGATCGCGAAGCCGATCTCCCGGAGCGCCTCACCCAACTCGCGCGCGAACGCGCGACGATCGGCCGCGCCGCCGTCGAGGAACCGCCCGATGTCGCAGGTGCGGACCCGGAAATCGTCGTCGAAGGCCTCGGCCCCCGACGCCTCGGCGAGGCGGTACTTCTGGTCCTTCCGGACCTGGTCGTAGTCGATGAAGTCCCGGTTCGTCGCCGAGACGTCGTCCTTCCGGTCGGCCATCGCGCTTCCCCGGCGTGTCGTGATGAGCGATCATGCGGCACGCTCGACCGGGAGATCAAGGATGCCGGAAACGCCGAGGGAGACGTTCAGCTCGAAGGTCGGCGTGATCCTGACGACGATCGGCGTCGCCGTCGGGCTCGGAAACGTCTGGCGCTTCCCCTACATGGTCGGGAAGTACGGCGGCGCGGCCTTCGTCGCCTTCTACGTCCTTGTGGTCGTGGCCATCGGCGTGCCGGGCCTCGTGGCCGAGTTCGCCCTCGGGCGAAACACGCGGCGCGGCACCGTCGGCGCCTTCGAGCGGAGCGGATTTCCCGGCGGAAGGGCCGTCGGCTGGTTCTTCTTCGCCGTCGTCACCGCGGCGACGGCGTATTACACGAACGTGATCGGCTGGGTGCTCCTCTACGCCGTCTCGCAGGCGGGAACTCTCGCGGGACTGACGATCGACCCGTCCTCGATCCTCCCGCCCGAGACGGGATTCTCCGCGAGGAGCGTCGGCCTCCAGATCCTCTTCACGTCGATCGTCATCGCGGGGTGCGCCTGGGTCCTCGTCGCGGGGGTGCGCCGCGGGATCGAGAGGGCGAGCCGCCTCATCATGCCGGCCTTCTTCGTGATCCTCGGCGTGCTCATCGTGAGGAGCGTGACGCTGCCCGGCGCCTTCAAGGGGATCGAGTGGTACGTCCTCAAGCTGCGCTTCGCCGATCTCAACGGGAGCGTCATGGTGGCGGCGATGGGCCAGGCGGTCTTCTCCCTCTCCCTCGGCGGGACGTTCATGGTCGTCTACGGGTCGTACCTCGGGGACGACATCGACGTGCGGCGCGTCGCCTGGTGGACGGCCATCGGCGACACGGCGGCGGGGCTCCTCGCGGGGCTCGCGATCTTCCCGGCGGTCTTCGCCTTCGGCATCGAGCCGTCGAGCGGCCCGTCGCTCATCTTCTCGACACTTCCGCGCGCCTTCGCGCTGATCCCTGCCGGGGGCCTCTTCGGCGTTCTGTTCTTCCTGGGCCTCGTCGGCGTCGCGTTCCTTTCGGACGTCGCCGCGTTCGAGGTGCTCGTCGCCGGCCTCGCCGACAACACGAGGATCCCGCGGCGGCGAGCGGTGCTCCTGATGTCCCTCGCCGTCCTCGCGCTCTCGATCCCGCCGATGATCAACATGCGCGTCTTCGTCGGCTGGGACCTCACGTTCGGATCGGGGATGCAGACGCTGGGGGCTCTTCTCGCCGTCGTCGCCGTCGCCTGGTCGATGAACCGGGCCGCCGCGCTCGAGGAGATCGGCAAGGGGGGAGGCCCCGCGCATCCATGGCTCCTCGCCTGGCTCCGCTACGTGGTCCCCCTCGGCATCGTCTCGGTCGGGGGGTGGTGGATGCTGCACGACGTGCTCGGCGTTCTCGCCGGGCCCTGAGGCGCCGTCAGGGGGCGTCGAGGCTCATGGCGCCGTCGTGGAATTCCGAGGGGGGAGGCCGCCCGCCGCATCCAGATGACCGAGCAGCTCGTCGGCGCTGGGGCGCTTCGTGTAGGTCTCCGAAATGGAGCGCCACGCGATCCGGCGATCCTTGCCGATGACGAAGACCGCCGGCCACGCGATGCCGTTCTCCTCGTCGACGACGCCGAAGCTCTTCGCCACGTCGAGCGCGGTGTCCGAGAGAACCGGGTACGTCAGCGCCAGCCCCTCGACCAGGCTCCGCGTCTTGTCGACCGCGTCGACCGAGACCGCGACGAGCCCGGCGCCTCGTTCCTTGAACTTCGCGACGTTCGCTTGCAGCTCACCGAGCTGCGTTCGGCAGTACGGTCACCAGGAGCCGCGGTAGAAGACGAGGACGACCGGCCCCTCCTGAAGCGCCTTCGAGAGATCCCAGGTCCCACCCTGGGAGGACTCGAGGACGAACGAGGGAGCGACCGCGCCCGGGGCGACGGCGCGCCCCTCGATGCCGCTCGGAGGGGTCTGCCGGCGGGGATTCGGGACGGCGGCGATCGCCGCAGCCGGGAGAATGGCCACGAGGAGGATCAGGATGACTCGACGGACGGCGCCACCGGTTGGAATCACGCCGGAATCCTAGCACGCTCGCGTTGAGTCGGACCCGCGTCGCCGCGGCCAACACTTCTCCCCGGGCGCGGATTCCGTTCCGTTCCCCTCACGGTCGCCGGCGCGCGTGATCTACGTTGGCGCCTCACGGGAAATTGCCAAGACGAGGAGATCCGCCATGAACCTCTACCAGATGCTGCGGGAGAAAGTGACCAAGCACGGGGCGATCAACAACCCCTATCTCGATCGCTTCGCGCGCGGCGAGATCGACGACGCCGATCTCCGGGACTTCGCCGTCCAGTTCTACGGCTTCGTGAAGCACTTCCCGCGGATCCTCGCGACGCTCCTCGCGAACACCCCCGACCAGCGGGCCGCCGACGAGCTGTGCGTCATCCTCGCGTCGGAGCTGGGGAACGGGAAGCCCGCCGAGCGGCACGAGTACCTCTACCACGCCTTCCTGAGATCGATCGACATCGACCCGAAGCTGGCGCTCGCGGCCGGCCTCGAGCCCGAGACCGAGGACTTCGTGCGGGGGATGGCGGAGCTGTACGGCCACCGCGACTACGGCGTCGCCCTCGGGGCGTCGTTCGGCCTGGAGAACATGGCCATCTCGATGTGGGATCACCTCCTCCCGGGGCTCACGAAGCTGAAAGGGACGTCGCGCCGCGGGATGGACCTCACGTACTTCACCTTCCACCGCGAGCTGGAGTCGACGCACGAGGACGGGATGGAGTCGGCGCTGGCGGTTTCGACGGAGCTCGAGATCGACAGCCTGAAGTACGGCGTCGACACGATGCTGAACTACCTCCAGCGGATGTGGATGGGGCTCGAGAAGAGGTGGCACGCGCGCCGCGGCGGGAAGAGGGTCTCAGCCCCCGGCTTCTACGCCGTCCCGAAGGACGTGGTCTGAGGGGTTGAGGGGCGCTTCACCCACCGAGTGATCGACGCCGGTTGCCCCGGCCGGCGGCCGGCCCTATCTATCCCGGGATGAACCCGTCCCCCATCGCGGACCTCGACGTGGGCGTCATCCCCACGATGCCGCGCGTGGCGATCCGCGTGCGCGAGCTGGTCACCGAGTCGAGGACTTCGGTGTCCGACGTCGTCAAGATCCTCTCGCTGGATCAGACGATGGCGGCGACGGTGCTGAAGGTCTCGAACTCGGCCGCCTTCGCGGTCCGCGGCGGGGTCACATCGCTCTCGCAGGCGATCGTCGTGATGGGCTTCCGAACGCTCCAGTCGGTCGTCACCGCCGCCTGCACCGCCTCTCTCCACCACAAGGCGAGCGCCTCCTTCAAGGATCAGGTCCTGTGGGATCACTCCCTCGCCGTCGCCCTCGCGGGGAACCGGATCGCGCGCGCGTGCGGCTACGTGAAGGTGGAGGACGCCTTCCTCGCCGGATTGATGCACGACATCGGGAAGCTCGTCCTCGACTTCAACCGCCGCGAGAGCTACGCGAAGGTCGTCGAGCGCGTCTACAACGAGGACGTGACGTTCCTGAGGGCGGAGCGCGAGGAGCTGGGGTTCGATCACACCGCCGTCGCCGCGCGGGTGGCCGAGGAGTGGAAGCTCCCCCAAGAGCTGGTCGAGGCGGTGAGGCAGCACCACGAGCCGGCGATGGCGAAGGGCGACCCGACCCTCTGCGCGATCGTGAGCCTCGCGAACTCCCTCTGCGTGAAGCTCTGCATCGGCCCCGAGCGGCATCCGGATCTCGATCTGGCGCAGCTCGAGCCGACGGCGACCCTCGGGATCAAGCCTTCGCAGCTCGACGAGATCGGCGAGGAGCTCCCCGCGCTCCTGGCGAAGGAGAAGAGCCTCTTCAGTTGAGCGGGTGCGGAACGCCGGGCTCACTTCCCCGCGCGCGCGAAGGTCAGCGGGAGCGACGCCCCGCCCTGCTTCCAGGTCCCTGCGATCTGTTCCTTCTCGTGGTCGAACTTCCCCGCGTACGCGAACCCCTGCTTCTCGATGCCGAACGCGAGATCCGGGGCGGCGTAGGTGATCGAGGTGATGACGAGGCCGGTCACCCCCTGGTCGGGGCTGTCCATCGTGGCGGACAGCGAGCCGTCCTTCCCGTCGGTCACGTGAATCACGACGTGGAGCGAGCCGTGGCCTGTGTCGAGCACCCCGACCCAGTCGCCGGCGACGTCGGCGGCGGCGCTTGAGCCGGCGGCGGCGAGGCCGAGCATCCCGAACAATGACGACACGAGCGCGAACGCGAGCCGGACGTTTCTGAATCTTCTCACCCTAAACCTCCTTTGAATGGATCGTCGGACGAACGCCCTCATACCGATCTTCCTTCCTTCGAACGCCGGGTCCTGCGAATCCACCACTGCGCGGCGCGATCGACGGCGTACTTCAGGACCCATCCCGCGGCAAGAGTCGCCGGGATGAGCCACCATCCGAGAACCTCTCTCGCGCCATCCGGAGCGGCGCCGTCCCAGACCAGAGTGACGGGCCACCTCTCCCCCGGCGCGTACCACGCGCCGACGCTGGATGGAGAGAAGAGCTTGTGGACGGTCACGCGCAACAGCGTGATGACAATCGAGTAGCCGGAGATGTACAGGACCGTGGCCGCGACGCGGCCGGCGGATGTCCGTGTCGCGTTCCGCAGCCCCTGGAGGATGACGAGGGGTGACCCGCTGCACTCCGCGTGGGCCATGAGGTTATGGGCGCGGTACGTCTTCGCGAGATCGATCGGGTCGCCGAGCGACTGGATGGCGCCCTCGACGCTTCCTCCTGCCCCCTCCGCGACCTCGGCGATGTGGCCGCGGAGCTCCCGGAGGATGTCCTCGATCTCGGCGTCCGGCATGCCCCGAAGGGCCGCGCGCAACTTCGAGAGGAAAGCGTCGATCATCTATCGCCTCTCTTTCAAGACGGGCGCCAGGAGATCTCCCAGCGTCCCCGCGAACCGCGCCCACATCTTCGCCATCTCGGCAGCCCGGCGGCGACCCACGGACGTCAGCTGGTAGTACTTGCGGGGATGGCCGGCGTCGGCCTCCACCCACTCCGACTCGAGGAGCCCGTCGGCCTTGAGCCGGGCGAGGAGCGGGTAGACGGTCCCCGCCGACAGCGCGAGATCCGACTCGGTCTCGAGGCGCCGCAGGATCTCAAGGCCGTAGAGGCGGCCGGGCCAGAGGCACCCCAGGATGGCGAGCTCGAGCGATCCTTTGCGGAGCTGCACTTCCCACCTGTCGAGGTGCTCCGCGCTCGCGGACGCGGCGCCCTTTGATGTCGTCATGCACGATAGTATGTAATACGATACATCGGGCGTCAAGGGGGATCGTGAAGAAAGTTCGAGGGTGCGCGCAGGAGGGAGGCGGTCAGCGCGGGGGAGCGGCGAGGTGCGCGTCGATCCAGCCGCGCCACGTCGCCATTTTCGCGGCGTAGGCGGCCCCGGTCATGCCGGCGATCTCGGCGTTGCCGGCGTCGGAGAGACCGATGAACTCGTACGTGACCGACGCCTTCGTGCGCCCCGCCCCTGCCGCGACGCACCTCACGGTGACGCGCGCGACGTAGTGCTCCGGCTCGACGCGATGGTACTCGACGTCGTGCGCCGCGCGGTCGAGGCGCAAGACGACCCAGACCGCCTCCCCTCCCCGCTCGAGCTTCGTGCGAAAGATCATCCCCCGCTCCCACACGGCGCCGGGCGGGTGAAGGATCTCCGGATCCCACCCCGGAACCCACGCCCGCTCCCCCTCGGGCGAGAAGAGCGGGAAGACGGCGTCGAGGGGGCCGGCGAGGGCGATCTCGCCGGCGAGCGTGACCGACTTCGCCGCGAAGCTCCCCTGACCGGCCACGGCCTAGACGATCTCCCGGCCGGTCAGCCGCCTGTGGATGTCGAGGTAGCGCTTGCGGGTCCCCTCGACGATCGCGCTCGGGAGGGACGGGACGGGGGGGTTCTTGTCCCACTTGATCGACTCGAGGTAGTCGCGCACGAACTGCTTGTCGAACGACGGCGGCGAGATCCCGACGCGGTACGTCTCCCGGTCCCAGAAGCGCGACGAATCGGGGGTGAGGACCTCGTCAGCGATGACGATCTCCCCATTCCCGCCGTCGAGGCGGCCGAACTCGAACTTGGTGTCGGCGATGATGATCCCCGCCGACTCCGCCCTCTCCCCCGCCTTCCGGAAGACGGCGAGGCTCAGCTCCCGCAGCTTCTCCGCGTCGGCCTTCCCGACGAGGGACACCATCGTCTCGAACGGGATGTTCTCGTCGTGGCCGGTCTCGGCCTTGGTCGAGGGGGTGAAGATCGGCTCTCTGAGGCGGCTCGCCATCTGGAGGCCCGCCGAAAGCTTCACGCCGGAGACCGCCCCGGTCTTCATGTACTCCTTGTGCCCGCTCCCCGCGAGGTAGCCGCGCACGACGCACTCCACGGGGAACATCTTCGCCCTGTGGACCAGCATCGAGCGCCCGGCGAGCATGAGGGACTGCGCCTGCGCCTCGGCCGGGAAGTCCTTCACGTCGGTCGAGATCAGGTGGTTCGCCACGATATCCTTCGTCAGCGAGAACCAGTACCGCGACAACTGCGTGAGGACCTTCCCCTTGTCGGGAATTCCCACGGGAAGGACATGGTCGAAGGCGGAGATGCGATCGGTCGAGACCATCAGCAGGCGGTCGCCAAAGGAGAAGATGTCGCGGACCTTGCCGGAGCCGAGGTGCTTCGCTCCGGGGATCCGGACGCTGGTGACGGCGCTCATGTCGTAGACTCCAGGGGAATGTTGGACGGCGTGGGCGCGATGCTAACAGAAACTCCCGCGAGCGCTCAACCCCGGGGATTCAGGAGAACCGCATGCTGACGCGACGGCTGACCGCCGAAGGGCACCTCATCGACTCCGGGCTCATGTCCCGGTTCCTGAAAGTCGTTCTCGAGGACGGGGGGACTTACGAGATCCTCGGCTTCGACATCGGCCGGACGGTCGGCGACTACTCGAAGATGGAGCTGCAGATCACCGCCCCCGACGAGGCGCGCCTCGCGACGATCCTCGACAACCTCGTCGCCCTCGGGTGCCGCCTCGTCCAGACGGTCGAGGAGGACGCGATCCTCAAGTTCGCGGAAGCGGACGGCACCGTCCCCGACGACTTCTACTCCACGACGAACCACCGCACGCGCCTCCGCATCGCGGGGTCCTACGTCGACGTGGCCGAGCAGCGGATGGACGCGGTTCTCCGCGTGAAGGACGGCCGGGCCGCCTGCGTGAAGCTCCGGGACATCCTCAAGGGGGACATGGTCGTCTGCGGCGTGAAGGGGGTGCAGGTCTTCCCTCCCTTCAAGGATCGCGAGACGATGGACTTCGTCTTCATGGATCGCGACGTCTCGTCGGAGCGGCGCGTCGAGATCGTCGTCACCGACCTCGCGAAGACGATGGCGGAGATCCGCGAGAAGAAGGGGCGCACGGTCATCGTCGCGGGCCCCGTCGTCGTGCACACGGGAGGGGCCGAGCACATGAGCCGCCTCATCCGCGGCGGGTTCGTGCAGGCGATCCTCGCGGGCAACGCCCTCGCCGTCCACGACGTGGAGCGCGCGCTCTACGGGACATCTCTAGGGGTCCATCTGGGCACCGGAGTCCCGGTCTATGAAGGCCACAAGAACCACATGCGGGCGATCAACTTCGTGCGGAAGGCGGGGGGGATGAAAGCGGCCGTGGACCGCGGGCTCCTCCGCTCGGGGGTGATGTTCGAATCCCTCAAGGCCGGGGTGGAGGTCGTCCTCGCCGGCTCGATCCGCGACGACGGGCCGATGCCCGAGACGATCATGGATCTGATCGAGGCGCAGGATCGCTACTGGCGCGCGCTCAAGGGGGCCGACCTCGTGCTGATCCTCTCGACGATGCTCCACGGGATCGGGACCGGCAACATGACGCCGTCGTGGGTGAGGACGGTCTGCGTGGACATCAACCCGGCGGTCGTCACGAAGCTCGTCGATCGCGGCTCGGCCCAGGCCGCCGGCATCGTCACCGACGTGGGGCTCTTCCTGAGGCTCCTCGCCGACGAGCTGGCGGTGGCGGCCTCGCCTCGCTGATGGGTGGCGGCCGCATCCGCGAGGGGGCCCCGGAGCCCGATGAGTCGACGGCGATCGAGATCGAGGAGTGACAGGCCGACCGATGCCAATCCTGGCAGCCTCGCTCGTGGTTCTCGGCCTGACCTCCGCGGTTCCGGCCCGGGAGCCTTGGGGCGATCCGTCCGAGGTCGTGATCTACGCGGCCGCGAGCCTGAGAGACGCCCTCGAGACCCTGGCCCCCGCCTGCGAGAGCGCGAACGGAGTGAAGCTCGTCTTCAACTTCGGGCCGTCGAACGACCTCGCGCACCAGATCGAGCGCGCCCGCAAGGCCGACGTTTTCTTCTCCGCGGACGAAGGCTGGATGGACTACCTCGGAAAGGCGGGAGCGGTCGATGCCGCATCGCGGACCTCTCCCCTCTCCAACCGGCTCGTCGTCATTGGCCGGCTCGACGGCTCGGTGAGCGTCGCGTCGCCGAAGGATCTCGTGAGCCCGGCGATCCGCTGGATCTCCCTGGCCAATCCGGAGGCGGTGCCCGCCGGCAAGTACGCGAAGGCATGGCTGACGAAGACGGGGCCGTGGGACGCGATCAAGGATCGAGTCCTGCCGGCTCCCGACGTCCGCGCCGCCCTCGCGGCGGTCGCATCGGGCGGCGCCGAGGTCGGCGTCGTGTACCGGACCGACGTCCAGGTCTCCCCGCAGGTGCGCGTTCTCTACGAGGTCCCCGAGGGAGACGCTCCTCACATCTCCTACGCCCTTGCCGCGATGCGGGATCGGCCGCACCAGGAAGTCGTCCGGCGCGTGGTGGCCTTCCTCGCGGGGGCGGAGGCGGCCGCGACGTTCGAGAACCTCGGATTCATCGTCGCGCACCCCGGAGGTGCCCAATGAAGTCGCCGCTCAGAACGTTCTCGATGATCGCCGTCGCGTCGACGGCCCTCCTGCCTCCGGCGCTCGCCGCGGTGCCGCTCTACGACGGGCCGAACGGGAAGCTCGACGCCGAGATCCGCCTGATGTTCTGGGGGGGCTCCGACGGACGGAACTCGATCCCGGCCGGAGCGACCGCCCAGAACGAGCACGTCAACGATTTCCTTCTCCGCCGCGTCCACCTCGAGCGTCAACCGGTCGGTCGACCTGACGTACTTCGCGAAGAGCCACGATCACAAGATCCAGCTCGACTGCACGAAGAAGACCGAGAGCGTCACCGAGCTCGACAACGACGAGCCGAGGCTGTCGCTGGTGACGGTGTTCTGAGCGGTGGGACGGGGCTCAGTCCCCCCGCAGGATGTTCCCCAGGAATCCTCCGGGGGTCGCGCCCCCTCCGCCTCCGGTGCGCGTCGGGATCCTCGGGATGAGCCACGACAGGAAGGCCTGCGTGCTGCGCGTCTGGAGGTAGAGGTTCCCCTCCCCGCGGAACTCGCAGACGAGCCCTTCGCCGCCGAGGAGCGTCGACTTCCAGTTGCCGACGCTCCGCACGTCGAAGTCGAGCCCCTGGGTGAAGGCGACGACGTGCCCCGTGTCGCAGACGTACGGGCGCCCGGGCGCTATCGGGACCTTGTGAATGGCGCCGTACGACGAGACGAGGATGTCGCCGCTTCCCGTCGCCTTCAAGAGGAAGAGCCCCTCCCCTCCGAAGAAGGTGCGGGCGCCTCCCCACTGCGCGTCGAGATCGACCGTGGGGTCTCCCGCGAGAAAGGAGCCCGACTGGATGTAGATCGTCTCGCGGTCGATCCGGATGTGGTTGATGTCTCCCGGGAGCGAGGGGGCCAGCGTCACCTCGGCCGGCCCTCCCTCGGCCATGAAGGTGTTCCAGAAGAGGCTCTCGCCGCCGAGGACCTTCCTCTTGAGGGCGCCCATGACGCCCCCCTTCATTCCGGTCTCCATCGCCAGGTTCGACGACATCGAGACCATCGCGCCGGACTCGGCCTGGATGCGCTCGCCGACCGCGAGAGTGACGATGGCGAGCGAATACGACGGCTGGTACTTGATCTCGATCTGCATGTCGCAACGCCTCCATTGAAGGTACCGCGCTCTCGAACGCGTGTGGGCCGATGGTACCATCGCCCGATGCGCCGCCGAATCGTCGTCACACGCCGCCTCTTTCCCGAGGCGGAGGCGATCCTGGCGCGCCGGTTCAACGTGAAGAGGCCCCGAAAGTTGCGGATGGGGCGCGTCGAGCTGGCCGGGGCCCTGAGAGCGGCCGACGGACTGCTCTGCCAGCTCACCGACCCTATCGACGAGCCCCTCCTCTGCGGCGCCCCGGCCCTGCGCGCCATCTCCGTCTGCGCCGTCGGCTACGACAACGTGGACGTCGCCGCATGCCGGCGCCGCGGAATCCTCGTGGCTCACACGCCGGGAGTGCTCACCGAGGCGACGGCCGACCACGCGTGGGCGCTCCTTCTCGCCGCCGCGCGCAGGGTCGTGGAGGGGGACGCCCTGTGCCGCCGGGGGGAGTTCCCGAAGTGGGATCTCGAGTTCATGCTCGGCGCCCAGGTGGCGGGTGGGACGCTCGGCGTCGTCGGGATGGGGCGGATCGGGCGCGCGGTGGCGCGGCGGGCCGTGGGTTTCGGGATGACCATCTTCTATGCGTCGAGATCGGCGGCGAGCTTCGAGGGGGCGGACTCACCTCTCGCCGGGGCCGCGCGCCGCGTCGCGCTCGCCGAGCTGCTGCGCCGGAGCGACTTCGTCACGCTGCACGTGCCGGCGAGCGCCGCGACGAGGCATCTCATCGGCGGGGCGGAGCTCGCGCGGATGAAGCGATCCGCCATCCTGATCAACACGTCGCGGGGAAGCGTCGTGGACGAGAGCGCGCTCGCGGCCGCCCTTTCGGCGGGGCGGATCGGCGGGGCGGGGCTCGACGTCTTCGAGGACGAGCCGCGCGTTCCGGGGTCGCTCACGCGGCGGCCCAACGTGGTCCTTTCGCCGCACGTCGCCTCGGCCACCTCCTCGACGCGGCGGGCGATGGCCTGCCTCGCGGCGCGAAACCTCGCCGCGATCCTTGGCGGCCGCCCCTCGGCGGCGACGCTCGTGCCTACTTCTTCGGCGGGGGCTGCGGCATCTTCGCGCGCGCGGCCTTGAATCCGTCGGCCAGCCTCCGGATCGTCTCGTCCCGCCCGCGCGTCCCGTCGAGCCAGCCGTTCCACGCCGCCTCGTACGCGGAAACGCACGGGGCGTACGTCTCCGCGGCCCCCGGCCCCCGGAGGCCGACGGGCTTGTAGACCTTGTCCATGTAACGGGTGACCAGCTCGCCCGCGTTGAACGTCACCAGGCCGTGAATGAAGGTGTCGATCGCCTCGGGCGGAGCGTCCTTCGGGAGCGCCTGCCTCACCTCCTTGAGCATCCACGACCCGGAGGCCGGCTGCGCCGTGTCGATGAGGTGCGTCGCCTCGTGGACCGACGTCTCGACGAACGAGGCGACCGACTGGAGGTAGACGCCGATGACGGTGTAGTACCCCTTCGTCGTCTTCCCCCAGCTCGAGACGGGGCCGGCGCGGATGACGCCGAGGACGCGGATCTTCCCGTCGATCGGCGCGAAGGCCATCTTCTCCATGAGCGCCTCGGCGAGGCGGAGCTCGGCGCCCCCGTACCGACGGTGCGCGGGGATGATGACGCGGTTCAGCGACTTGAGATGCTCGGGCCAGTAGGCCGAGACGAAGATGGGGTACGCCGAGTCGAGGGCCTCCACGAGGCGATCCACCGCCGTCCGGTTCCCCGGGGTCGAGATCGACGCGGGGAGCGTGGCCGCGCGCCGGCGGACCTCGGCGGGATCGGGCCCTTCGACGACGAGGTCCTCGAACCAGTGCCAGACCGACGCGTCCCGGATCGCCTGGGTCGCGGCGCCGTACGCCGCGGCCTGCGAGCTGAGGTCCCCCGTCTTCCCGGACTGCGGCCTCTCGCTCCCGTCCCACGTCTTGAGGAGGAAATGGCACTCGACGAGGGGATCTGTCTCGAAGACGATCTCGACGCGGGGCTTCCACGGTCCCGTGGCCTCTGCGGCAGCGGCCTCGACCGCGGAGCCGAGGCCTGCCGCGAGCGCGAGGAGCGCAATAGATCGAATCGTCGGCTTCATGGGAGAGGTCTCCTTCCGGGCGTGCCGGAATGGCGGGGGACGCCGGGCACGGAATCGTAGCTCAGCGGGGCGGCTTCGTCACCGGCGGGGCGGGTTCGGGGCGAATCTCAGCCGGAGCATCGTCCAGATCGCCGTCAGGCCGTCGTGCCAGCGGATCTTCTTCCCCTCCGCGATGGAGCGTGGGGCGTACGTGATCGGCGCCTCGACGATGCGGCGGCCGGCCCGCACGAGCCGCGCCGTGAGCTCCTCGCAGAACTCGAAGCCGTCGCACGCGAGCCCGAGCTCGAGGGCGTCCTCGAGGCGAAAGATCTTGTAGCACGTCGTGACGTCCGTGAGGCGCTGGCCGTACACGAGGTTGAAGATCGCGGTGAGGAGCCGGCCCCCCCAGTAGTACGAGAAGTACGACTTCGGGTTCGACCCGAGGATGCGCGAGCCGTACGCGGCGTCGGCTCCGGAGGCCCGGAGGGCGTCGAGGAGCGCCGGGAGATCGGCGGGGTCGTACTCGCTGTCGGCGTCCTGGATCACGATGAAGTCGCCCGTGGCGGCGGCGAACCCCACGCGCAGCGCCGCCCCCTTCCCCCGGTTCGGCGCCTGCCGGCGCGCGGTGAGGTCGGGGCCGGCGAGGGACGCGATGACGCCAGGAGTCCCGTCGATGGAGCCATCGTCGACGACGATGATCTCGCGCTCCCACCCCGGAGTCTCGATCGCCCGGACCCGGCCGACGATGTCCGCGAGGGTCCTCTCCTCGTTGAAGGCGGGGATGACGACGCTGAGCTTCAAGAATCGCCGAGCGTGGCTCCACCGGGCGGCTCGGCCGCCGCGGCCTCGCCCTCCGGGGCCTCCGCGGCCCGTGCGTCGCGCGACGCCGCCTTCCGCTCGTCCATCATCCGGACGAAGTCGTCGAAGAGGTAGAGCGCGTCGTGGGGGCCCGGCGAGGCCTCGGGGTGGTACTGCACGGAGAAGGCCGGGTGCGATCGATGCCGGAAGCCCTCGACCGTCCCGTCGTTGAGGTTGACGTGGGTGATCTCGATGTCGGCGCCGAGGGATTCGGCGTCGACGGCGTAGCCGTGGTTCTGCGACGTGATCTCGACGCGGCCCGTGCGGAGGTTCTTCACCGGATGGTTGACGCCGCGGTGGCCGAACTTGAGCTTGAAGGTCCGGCCCCCGAACGCGAGCCCCATGATCTGGTGCCCGAGGCAGATGCCGAAGATCGGCACGCGCCCGAGAAGCGTTCGAACCATCGTGGCCGCGTAGTCCAGGGTCTCGGGATCGCCGGGGCCGTTCGAGAGGAAGACGCCGTCGGGCGCCCCCGCGAGGATCTCGTCGGCGCCGGTGCGCGCCGGCATCACCGTGACCTTGCAGCCGGCGCCGGTCAGGGAGCGCGGGATGTTGTCCTTCATGCCGAAGTCCAGGGCCACGACCTTGTGCCTCGCGGCGCGGCGGCGCAGCGGCGCCCCCAGCCAGGCGACCGGACCGCCCCCCCGCCAGGGCGCCGCCGAGGCGGACGTGACGCGGCCGACGAGGTCGATGTCCGCGAGGCGCGGGAGCGCCCGGGCCTTCCGGACGAGGCTCTCCTCGGAGAGATCGAGGGCCGACAGCACGCCGCGGAGAACGCCCCCCGATCGGAGATGGCGCGTGAGCGCGCGCGTGTCGATCTCGGAGATGGCGGGGATGTCGCTCTCCCTGAGGTACTGCGGGAGATCGCGGCGCGATCGCCACGACGAGGAGATCTCGCTGCACTCGCGCACGGCGAACCCCTCGACCTGGATCCTCCGGCTCTCGACGTCCAGATCGTTGACGCCGTAGTTGCCGATCTCCGGGGCGGTCATCACGACGATCTGGCCGCGGTACGAGGGGTCGGTGAGGACCTCCTGGTACCCGGACATCGACGTGTTGAAGACGACCTCGCCGCCGCGCTCGGCGGAGGCGCCGAACGAGCGGCCCCGGAAGACCCGCCCGTCCTCGAGCGCGAGCACGGCCTCCATCAGAGCTTCATCCCGACGAGATCGGCGATGGCGCGGACCTCCGTCATCAGCCGCTCGAACTGCTCGGGAAGGAGAGCCTGCGGCCCGTCGGAGAGGGCGCGATCGGGGTTGGCGTGCACCTCGATCATCAGCCCGTCGGCGCCGACCGCGACCGCCGCGCGGGCGAGCGGCGCGACCTTGTTGCGCTGGCCGGTCCCGTGGCTCGGATCGACGATGATGGGAAGATGGCTTTGCGTCTTCACCGCGGGAACCGCCGAGAGGTCGAGCGTGTTGCGCGTGTGCGTCGAGAAGGTGCGCACGCCCCTCTCGCACAGGAAGATCTGGTAGTTCCCCTCCGACGCGATGTACTCGGCCGACATGAGCAGCTCGTCGAGGGTCGCCGACATCCCCCTCTTGAGGAGGACGGGGCGGCGGCAGCGGCCGGCCCGCTTCAGCAGCGGGTAGTTCTGCATGTTGCGCGCGCCGATCTGGATGACGTCGGCGTATTCGGCGACGACGTCGAGCGTCTCGGTGTCGAGGGCCTCGGTGACGATCGGCAGCCCCGTCTCCTCGCGGGCCCTCGCGAGGATCTTCAGCCCCTCGACCTCCAGCCCCTGGAAGGCGTACGGGGAGGTCCTCGGCTTGTAGGCGCCGCCGCGAAGGAAATGCGCCCCCGCCCTCTTCACGGCGTGGGCCACGAAGAAGCTGCGCGGCGTGTGCATGTGCGTGGTCGGCCTGTACGGGAACGCCGCCTCGCGGATGGCCGAGTGGGTGCCGAGCAGCGGCGCCTACGCCTACGGCGGGTACCCCGACGTCGACGCGCTGTACAAGCAGCAGGCGCTCGAGACCGACCGGGCCAAGCGCGAGGCGATGTTGCACCAGATCCAGCACCTCCTTCACGAGCGCGTGAGGTTCGCGCCGATCTGGGACTACACCTGGCCGAGCGGCGTGGGCCCGCGGGTGGAGGAGCCCGCGCTGATGCTGATCAATCCCTATCCGTGGTCGGCGCCTCTGGAGGACGTGCGGCTGAAGAAGAAATAGGCGCTCGCGCGCCACGGCCTCGGCGACGGCGCTTGCGCTCGGGCGGCTTCCCGCATACGTTCTGACCCAGAGCCTGGAGGGAGTACTCTCGCACCGAGGAGGATGGGGCATGACCCGACGCGTGGCGTTCCCGGATCACATCGAGCCGCTCGTGCAGTTCGTGGAGGAGACGGCGCCCGAGCGGATCGTGGCCGCCACCCGTGACCGGCTCGCGGCGGGCACGTCCGTGAAGGACATGCTGCTCGCCTCGGCGCTGGCGGTGGTGCGGTCCTCGGACCTGCCGCCCGGCCACCACGGCGGTCCGCTCCATCCGCTGGCGGGGATCCACGCCGTGCGCCACATCGCGGCGCGGCTGCCCGGCGAGTATGCGATGATGCCCGTGATCCAGAACGTGGCCGTGGCCAACAAGCACATCCACTCGCCCGCCATGGGTCCCTACATCCTGGCCGAGGCGCAGCCGGTCTCGGAGCACGACGACCTGGACGCGACGCTCCAGGCGTTCCGCTACGCGGTGGGCCGCGGCGTCTACAACGCGTGCGACCACTACTTCCTCTACCTGCTCGAGCGGCTCTCGCCGATGCAGGTCCTCGGGCACCTGCTCGAGGTCGCCGTGCCGAAGAACCAGCTCGACGACCACTACTTCTTGTTCCCGGTGTTCACCTGGCGCGCGCTCGAGTACCTCGGCTGGGAGTACGCTCGGTTCATCGGGCGCGCGCCGGTCCGCTACATCACGCGCCCGACGGCGCCGACCTCCCTGGAGGAGGTCGATCGGCTGATCTCGAAATACGAGCTGCTCGAGCGCGACCTGCGCTTCGAGACGGGCGAGGACGAGACCGCGAGCATCACCGCGCTCGCCGACGAGATCGGCCGCGTGAACGACCTGGCCGAGGTCCCGGGCATGCTCGCGCGTGCGCTGGGCGACGGGCTCTCGCTCGAGGGCGTGGGCGAGGGGCTCTCCGTCGGCGGCTCCACGCTGTTCCTGAGATCGCAGACGGGCAACCCCATGGACGTGCACATCAACACCGGCGCCAACACGCGACGCTACCTGCTGCGGCAGCCCGAGCTCTCGCGGCGGATCAAGCTGCAGGCGCTCTTCATGTGGAACACCGGGCCGGAAGTGCGGATGAGCTGCTCGAGGAGATCGAGGCGCTGATCGGCCGGCTGCCCGTCGGTGAGCGTTTGCCCGCGGCCAACCTCGCCACCTGGCGCTCGACCGACGAGGTCAAGCAGGCGGCCGCCCTGGCCCAGCAGTACGCCGATCGTGGCTACGCGCCCGAGCCGCTCATCGCGATGCTCGGCAAGATCGCGTGCCGTGACAACTTCACCGAGATGCACGCCTTCAAGCATCATCAGGCGACGTACGAGGAATTCCACGCCACCCGCCCGTCCCTGCGCTGGCGGCACCTCGTCGCGGCCGTCCAGGCCGCGGCCATCTCGCACGGGCGCATCCAGGACGTCTTCGAGCACGCCGCGGAAGTCATGCACTTCTAGCGTTCCCGTGCGCGAGGTGATGGCGGCGATCGAGCGCGCGGCGGGGGCGGCGGGGGCGTGCGGCAGGGGTCACCGGGACCACGCCGTACGCGACCGCAGACCGTTGGCGGCTGGGCTCCATCCGGGCGCGCTGCTTCCGCTTTCCAGTTGGAGGGGTACGGGTCCGGTTGACCCCTGCCGCACGCCCCCGCCGCGCCCGACTCCCCGTTCGTTTATCTCGACATGACTTCGAGGGCGGAACACTAGATGGCTGGGTTTCGTGTTGGGGTCGATATCGGGGGGACGTTCACCGATATCGTTTTTCTCGACGATCGGGGGCGGATCCACACGCGGAAGGTGTCGTCGAGCGTGGACGACTACGCGCGGGCCATCGTGGAGGGCGTGCGCGAGCTGTTTCGCGACACCGGGCTCGGGGGCGACGACGTGGGCGAGGTGCTCCACGGCACCACGGTGGCCTCCAACGCCATCCTCGAGCTGCGGGGCGCGCGTACCGGGCTCATCACCACCAAGGGCTTCCGCGACGTGCTCGAGCTCCGCCGGCTCCGGATGCCGCGCCTCTACGACCTCCGGTGGGAGAAGCCCGCGCCGCTGGTGGAGCGCTACCTCCGCGCGGAAGTCACCGAGCGGATCAACGCCCAGGGGATCGTGACCGTGCCGCTCGATCCGGCCGAGGTCGAGCGCGTGCTCGACCGCCTGCTGGGCGAGGGGATCGAGGCGCTCGCGGTGTGCCTCATCAACGCCTACGCCAGCGCCGCCCACGAGGAGCAGATCCAGGCGATCGTGCGGCGGCGCGCGCCGGATCTCCCGATGTGCATCAGCGCCGAGGTGCTGCCCGAGATCAAGGAGTACGAGCGGACCTCGACGACCGTGATCAACACGTACGTGATGCCGGTCGTGCAGCGCTACCTCCGGACCCTCGCGGCGGGCTTCGACGAGATCGCCGTGCGGGCGCCCCTCATGATCATGCAGTCGAACGGCGGGCTCATGACCGCGGGGGCCGCCGCGCGGATGCCCATGCACATCATCGAGTCCGGGCCGGCCGCCGGCGTCATCGGCTGCCAGGCGCTCGCGCGGCGCATGAGCCTCGGGCGCGTCATCACCTTCGACATGGGCGGGACGACCGCGAAGGCCTCGATCATCGAGGACGGTGAGGTCAACCGCGCCTCCGAGTACCAGGTGGGCGGCGGCATCATGCTCGGCTCGCGCCTGCTCACGGGGGCCGGCTATGTCCTGCGCGTGCCCGCCGTCGACCTCGCCGAGGTCGGCGCCGGCGGCGGCTCGATCGTCTCGATCGATGCCGGGGGCTCGCTGCAGGTGGGCCCGCGGAGCGCCGGCGCGTGGCCCGGACCGCTCTGCTACGACCTCGGCGGCACCGAGCCCACCATCACCGACGCCAACGTGATCCTCGGGTATCTCAACCCGGCGTACCTCGTCGGGGGCGCCGTGAAGCTGAACGCGGCGCGGTCGCACGAGGTGTTCGAGGAGCGCATCGCCCGGCCCCTCGGGCTCGGCCTGGAGCACGCCGCCTACGGCGCCCACCTGATCGCCGCCTCCAACATGATCCGCGCGCTCAAGGCGGTGTCGAGCGAGCGCGGGCGCGACCCGCGCGACTACGTGCTCTTCGCCTTCGGCGGCAACGGGCCGCTCTTCGCGGGCGGCATGGCGGCCCAGCTCGAGATGGCGAGGATCGTGGTGCCGCCGGCGCCCGGGCTCTTCTCGTCGTTCGGCCTGCTCTACGCGGACGTCGAGCACCACGACGTGCGCACGTATCGGCGGCAGACGCGACAGCTCGACCTCGAGGCGCTGAGCGCGACGCTCCGCCGCATGGAGGCCGACGCCCTCGCGCTGCTCGCCGGCGAAGGCTTCACGGGCGACCGGGCGCGCGTCAGACGCTTCGCGGATCTGCGCTATCACGGCCAGTCCTTCGAGCTGACGGTGCCGCTGCCCGCGGGCGATCTCGGGCCCGAGGCCATCGCCGCGCTCGAGCAGGCGTTCGGCCGCGAGCACGAGCGCGTCTACGGCCACCGCGCGGGCCCCGACGAGCCCGTCGAGCTCGTCACCCTCCGGCTGGTCGGACAGGGCATCCCCGAGCGGCCACGCGTGCCCGACCGCGTCGTGA
>JACPZX010000011.1 GCA_016195325.1 Acidobacteriota bacterium | reverse complement strand
TGTCCACGAGCTGGCCACCCTGGCAGGTGCGGGAGCCACTGGAAATGCACGCCCCGACGCCGCACGTCGTCGCCACCGCGGCGATGCCGTTGTCGATCGATCCATCGCAGTCGTTGTCGATCCCATCGCACGTCTCGGGCGCGGGTGTGCCGGCGACGCAGCTGTTCACGAGTTGGCCGCCCTGGCACGTTCGAGAGCCACTTGAACTGCACGCGCCCACCCCGCACGTCGTGGCCACCGCGGCGATTCCGTTGTCGATCGAGCCGTCGCAGTTGTTGTCGATTCCGTCGCACACTTCGGGAGAGGCCTGCAGGTTCTGGAGGCACAGGAGCGCCCCGCTCTGGCACGCGCGCGTCCCCGTCGAGCAGACTCCGGGAACGCCGGTCGCGCAGGCGCCGCCGCCCCCCGGGTTGTTCTCGTCCACCTGGCCGTTGCAGTTGTTGTCGCTGCCGTCGCAAACCTCGGACTTGAGGGGCGACGCGGCGGGATCGTGGTCGTTGCAGTCGAGGTCCGACGGCGAGCCGTCCGCGTCCAGATCCTGGATCGCGTTGCCGCAGACGCCGATCGATCGGGGCGAGTTCCGGAGGGAGGTGCCGTACGTGGCGGCTCCGCAGTTGTTGACGTCCCGGATCATGTAGTACCAGCCGTTCAGGAGCGGCGGGTTGGGCCTCGGGTCCTGCCAGGTGCCCCCGCCGGTGAAGGCGGCGACGCAGAAGTCCTCCTCGAACGTGTGGATCGCAGAGAACCGGCTCAGGAGCCCGGAGACGATCTCGTAGTGGGTTCCCGAGCCGATGTTCTGGAGATCGTACGCGAGCGTGGTCGGCGACGTGGTCGTGGCCCTCACGTTCGCCACCTCGGCGGGGACTCCCCACGTGGTCACGTCGTACGGCGCGCAGTCGCCGGCGTTCGCGACGCCGTCGTTGTCGATGTCGGGGTCGACGCAATCGGCCAGGGCGTCCGCGTCGGTGTTGGGGAAACCCTCATCCACCGATCCATTGCAGTTGTTGTCGAGTCCGTCACAGATCTCGGTCGACGCCTGCGTGCTCTGCACGCAGTTCAACGCCCCCGACTGGCAGGTGCGGATGCCCGCCGAGCACACGCCCGGCAGCCCCGTCGCGCACGCTCCCCCGCCCCCGGGATTGTTCTCGTCGATCTGGCCATCACAGTTGTTGTCGATCCCGTCGCAGATCTCCGTCGAGGGGACGCAGGAGGGACGCCACTCGTACGCGCCGATGTCGTTGTCGCCCGGCATCGGGTAATTCGGGATGCCGTCGCCGTCGTAGCCGCGGGAGGTGTTGTCCCGGTCCACGGAGGGGGCCCGCGACGCGAGCGCGCGGTCGATGAGGGGTGCGTTCGGATTGACGTGGTAGTCGCGGGACGCCTCGTTCACGTAGCGCGGGTCGAGCGAGATGTTTCCGTTCGCGGTGAAGAAGGTCGCGTCGCTCAGGTCACCGCCGACCTGGTTCTTCTGGTTCCCGAAGACGTCGTTCGACTCGAGGCTCGTGCTCGGCGTCGAGCCGAGATCCAGCTTGTAGATGCCGCCGCCGCTCCCGGCGAAGAGCAGGTGGTTGCCGGTGATGGCGTTGTTCGACACGATGATCGGCAACGTCACGTCGCTGAGGCCGGAGTAGACGCCGCCGCCGAGCAGCGCGGTGTTGTTCGTGATCGTGTTGTTCACGATCTTCGAGATGTTGAGGTACGTGTAGACGCCGCCGCCCTTGGAGGTCGAGTTGCCCACGATGACGTTGTTGCTGATGATCGACTGCCCGACCGAAGTGGGAATGCTCAGAAGGCTCACGCCCGCGCCGAAGGTGTCGGTGACGTTGTCGGCGATGAGATTGCGATCGATGACGGTGGTGCCCGGCGGCGCGCTCGGGTCGGGCTCGGCGATGGAGATGCCGCCGCCGCTTCCCAGGGAGAAAGCGAGGTTGGCGTCGCCCGCCTGGTTTCCCTGGATCGTGTTGGCGAAGATCTGAGGCGTCGCGACGAAGCTGACGTAGATGCCGCCGCCGTAGCCGTACGTCTCGGCCGTCGAGGTGCCCGCCGCGGGGATCGCGCGGTTCCCGGTGATGACGTTGTTCGTGATGATCGGGGCGCCCCTCGAGACGTAGATGCCGGCGCCGTCGAACTCGCCGCGCGCGGGGGAGACGTTGTGGAGGACGTTGTTCTGGATGACGTTGTTGCGGATCGTCGGGGAGCTGAAGATGTAGAGGCCTCCCCCGCCCACGACGTTGGTGAGGGGCGCCGGCACCGCCTGCCCGGCTCCCCCGGTGATCGTGAACCCGTCGAGAACCGTCGTGGGGGTGTGGCCCGTCGAGAAGGTGACGACCGTGCACTGGGTGCCCGGCTTCTTGGAGCAGAAGTTGGTGTCGGTGCACGGTTTGCCCGACGAGCTGATCGTCGTGACGGCGGCGCCCCCCTGGGAGACGACGCTCACGTTCGGCCTCATCCGGAGCGCCTCGAGGTAGCTTCCCGGCGCGACGCTGACGAGATCCCCGCTCACGGCGACGCAGATGGCGTCCTGGATGCGGCAGTAGGGGCTCGCGAGCGTGCCGGAGCCTGTCGACGGGCAGGTGTTGTCGTCGACGTAGATCGTCGCCGCCGGAAGGGCGCTCCAGAGAAGAAGCGCGGCGAGACCTGAGATGATCCGCGCGGAGTGACGCCCGGCGTGATCTTTCATAGCCCCCGGATTCCGGTCCCGCGCCGCGCCTGCGCCGCGAGAGCTCGCCACCCATCCATTTCGAGAGGTGTGCAGGTTATACGGTTATTCCTGATGGGGTCAAGGGGTTTTTCGGAAGATTCATTGGGGAATCTGGATGAAGCCGCGGTCGCGCATCAGGGCGTCGATGCGGGCGTCCCGCCCGCGAAAGGCGCGGTACGCCTCGGCCGGATCGATCGCGTTCCGGACGGCGAAGAGGTTGTCCACGAGCTTCACCGCCAGCGCCGTGTCGTAGAACCCCCCGGGGGCCTGCTCGAACGCCTCCGCGGCATCCGACGTGAGGACGTCGGCCCACATGTAGCCGTAGTAGCAGGCCGCGTACCCCTCGCCCGAGAAGACGTGGCTGAACTGCGGGCTGCGGTGCCGCATGACGATCTCTTTCGGCATCTTCAGCTCGGCGAGGGTGGCGCGCTCGAAGGCCCCGGGGTCGATCCCCGTCGGGTCGGCCATGTGGAGCTTCAGATCGACGAGGGCCGAGGCGAGGTACTCGATCGTGGCGAACCCCTGGTTGAAGGTCGCGGCCCGCTTAATCTTCGCGATGAGCGGGGCCGGCATCGGGGCGCCCGTCCTGTAATGGACCAGATACGACCTGATCACCTCGTCGGTGAGGAGCCAGCGCTCGAGAAGCTGCGACTGGAACTCGGTGTAGTCGCGCACGCCGCCGTTGAGCGTCGGGTAGGCGACGTTCGACGAGAGGGCGTGGAGCGCGTGGCCGAACTCGTGGAAGAAAGTCCGGGCGTCGTCCCACGAGACGAGGACCGGCTCTCCCGGGGCGCCCTTGATGAAGTTGGAATTGTTCGAGGCGAGGACCGTCCGAAGACCGTCGAAGGTCTCGTGGCCGCGGTAGCTGTTGGCCCACGCTCCGGACCTCTTGCCCGTCCGCGCGTACGGGTCGAGGTACCAGAGGCCGACATGCTCACCGGTGGATTTCCGCTTCACCTCCCAGACCCGCATGTCCTCCTGGTAGACCGGGATCGACCCCTGCGGCACCGGCTCGAAGCTGAAATCGAAGAGCTTCCCGGCCACGAAGAACATCGCCTCCCTCAGCTTGTCGAGCTGGAGGTACTCCTTCACCTCCCCCGAGTCGAGGTCGTACTTCGCCTTCCGCACCTTCTCCGAGTAGTAGCGGTAGTCCCACGGCTCGATGGTGACGCCGACCCTTTCCTTGTCGGCGATCGCCTGCATGTCGGCGACCTCCTCCTTCACGCGCCCGATCGCCGCGGGCCACACGGCGGTCATCAGGGCGAGGGCGCGCTCGGGGGTTTTCGCCATGAGGCTCTCGAGCCGCCACTCGGCGTAGTTCCGGTATCCGAGAAGCCTCACGCGCTCGTAGCGAAGCTTCAGAATCTCGGCGATGATCGCGTTGTTGTCGCGCTCGTCGCCGTTGTCTCCCCGCGCGTAATACGTCCGCCACACCTTCTCGCGCAGGGTCCGCTCCGTCGAGAAGGTGAGGAACGGGTCCATCGACGAGCGCGTGTTGGTGACGGCGTACGATCCCGCCTTCCCGCGGTCTGCGGCGGCCGCCGCCGCGCCCTTCACGAACGACTCGGGAAGTCCGCCGAGCTGATCCTTCGTCAGGTAGGTGACGTACCCCTCCTCGTCGCCGAGGACGTTGTTGCCGAACTTCGTCTGCACCTCGGCGAGGCGCTTGTTGATCTCGGCGTATCGGGCGCGCGCGGCCCCCTCGAGCGTCGCCCCGTTGCTCCTGAACCGGTCGTACGTCAGCCAGACGAGGCGCCGCTCGTCGGGGCGGAGCGACGCGCGCTCCGGCGACTCGTACACCTTCTTGATCCGGGCGAAGAGGGCCTGATTCTGGATGATCTTCGAGTTGAACCCGGCGAGCTTCGGCGCCATTTCCCCCTGGACCTTCCGGAACTCGGGGGTCGAGAGGTTGCCGCCCCAGATCCCCCAGTACGTCAGGACCCGGTCGAGATCCCGGCCGGCGCGCTCCATCGCGACGAGGGTGTTCCTGAACGACGGCGGCTCGGGGTCTCCCGCGATGGCGTCGATCTCCTCGAGGTTCCTCGCCATGCCGGCCTCGAGCGCGGGCTCGAGGGCCGCGAGATCCATTCTGTCGAAGGCGGGCACGCCGCCGTGGGGTCCGCTCCACGGGGCCAGCAAGACGTTGTTGGTCACGATCCCCTCGCTCGGTGACTCCGCCCCGATACCCGTCGCCGCCGCTGCCGCCGCGAGCAGCGCGATTGCCGCGAGCCCGGCGGCCCCCTTGCCGTGTGCTCTCATCGATGGACCCCCTGGGACTGGTGAGGCGGGAGTGTACCTCACGACGGTCGTGGGGCGGGAAGAGGGCGGATCGAAGAGCTGAGCCGGAGAGTCTCGGGGGATCTTGACATACCGGTGTAGTCGAATAATTATTCGACTATGGTCGAATCCTACGTTCGCCTCGGCTATGACATGTGCCGGGAGGTCCTGTCCCAGCGCCTGGCCGAAGCGGCTCCCTCCAGGGTCCAGATCCTCACGGGGCCACGCCAGGTCGGAAAGACGACTCTGCTGCTCGACCTCGCCGAGTCCTTCGGCGAGAGCGCAGTCTACGCCGCGGGGGACGGGCCGGAAGCCGCGCTCCCCGGGCTCTGGGAGCGCGTCTGGCGAAGCGCCGAAGAGGCAGCGCTCCGCGACGGCCGCGCCGTGCTTTTTCTGGACGAAGTCCAGCACTTCGGCGACTGGGCCTCGCGCCTCAAGGGGGAATGGGACCGACTCCGCCGACGGCGAATTCCACTCCACGTCGTCGCCTCGGGCTCCTCGTCCCTTCGGCTGGGCGCCGGCTCGAAGGAGAGTCTGGCCGGCCGGTTCGAGCGTCTTGTCCTCGCCCATTGGTCGGCCCGAAGCCTCGCGAAGGCGTTCAGAGTAGAGCCTGCGAAGGCCGCGGATCTGGTGGTCCGGATGGGCGGGTATCCCGGCGCGTTCGCGATGCGTGCCGACCCCATCCGTTGCGCGGCCTACCTGAGGGACGCCATCCTCGAGCCGGCGCTGAACAGGGACATCCTCGCGCTCACCGACGTGCGAAGGCCCGCATTGCTGCGGCAGGTGTTCGCGACGTGCGTGGCCAGTCCGGCGCAGATCGTCTCTCTCCAGAAGATCCAGGGACAACTCCAGGACGCCGGCGCCCTGGAGACGATCGCGCACTATCTCCAGCTTCTCGAGGATGCATATCTGGTCGCGTCGATCGAGAAGCACTCGTCGCGTCCCGCGCGGAGTCGCGCCGCGCCGCCGAAGCTCGTCGTGCTGAACAACGGGATTCTTGCGGGCATGGATCCGCGCGGCACTCCCGAACGATCGATCGAGCCGGCACGGTTCGGCGCGTGGGTCGAGAACGCATGCCTCTCCATGGCGTGGAACTCGGGCCAGAGACTCACCTACTGGCGCGAGGAGCCCTTCGAGGTGGATGGCGTCGTCGAGGGAAGCTGGGGCCGATGGGCCCTCGAGGTGAACACCGGCTCCGTCGGCTCGGCCGATCTGCGCGGTCTCTTCGAGTTCACCCGCCGTTTTCCGGATTACAGGGCGCTGGTTCTGTGCGAGCCCAGGGAGCGCGCCGCGGTCGAGCGTCTCGGCGCCGCGGCACTCTCGTGGAGGGATTTCCTTCTCGCCGGACCTCCTGCGGCGCCCGCAGTCGCGCGCGCGCCGAAGGCCCGGCGAAAAAGGTAGTCGAGGAGCGGCCCTCTACTTCGGCTGCGGGACGATTCGCAGGTACGGCTTCGGCGACTTCCAGCCGCCGGGGAACTTCTGGCGCGCGTCGTCGTCGGAGACGGCCGGCACGATGATGACGTCCTCGCCGTGCTTCCAGTTCACGGGCGTCGCGACCTTGTGCTTCGCCGTGAGCTGGCAGGAGTCGAGGAGGCGCATCACCTCGTCGAAGTTGCGCCCGGTGCTCATCGGGTAGACGAGCATCGCCTTGATGTTCTTGTCGGGGCCGATGACGTACACCGTGCGCACCGTGAGGTTGTCGACGGCCGTGCGCCCCTTCGAGCTCATCCCGGCGTCCGCCGGAAGCATCTCGTAGAGCTTCGCCACGGCGAGATCGGAGTCCCCGATCATCGGGTACCCCGGCATGTTCCCGGTGACGTCCTTGATGTCGGCGGCCCAGCGCTTGTGATCCTCGACCGGATCGACGCTGAGGCCGATGACCTTCGTGTTCCGCTTGTCGAACTGCGGCTGCAGGCCGGCCATGTACCCCAGCTCGGTCGTGCAGACGGGGGTGAAGTCCTTCGGGTGCGAGAAGAGGATGCACCACGAGTCGCCGATCCACTCGTGGAAGCTGATCTTCCCCTGGGTCGTATCGGCGGTGAAATCGGGAGCCTTCGATCCGATGCGCAAGTTCATGGGCGTCTCCTCCGAGGAGTGATGTTGGTCCGGTGTTGGATGGCGTGATTCTCACCCAGCCGGCGCGCGAACGCAACCCATGGCGGGGCCACCGGACCGCGCCGAAACGGTGACTCGTCAGGGGAACCCCGCGCTCCTGAGGAAATCAGCGACGGCGCGCGCCGCGAGCGCGTGGCCCTCGGGGCTCCAGTGGTACTCGTGCCGGAAGTACAGCCGCGCCCGCTCCCCGTTTTCGAAGGCGGGGATCAGGTCGTGGCAGGCCGTGCCGGTTTGCGAGCACCAGGCCTGGACCATCTCCTGTGGATGACGGCGAGAGAGAGTCGTCGGCTCGACCCCCAGCCACGCCACCCACTGATTCCAGTTCTCCTCGGAGATCTGCCACGGGGCGGGCACCATGACGATGGCCAGCTTCGCTCCGTCCGCGACGACCTCACCCTTGAGCGCGTCGAGGATGCGGTAGGCCCGGCGCCACGGCTCCGGAATGGAGCCATCGGCCGGCGTAGCGCGAAACGCGACGACGTAGGGCACGGGCTCCTGCTCGCGGATCGACGGTTTCGCCCTGCGCTCCTCGCGGCGCGAGACCATCTCGTCCCATCGGTCGCGGAGGAGCACGTAGAGCATCGAGTGGGATCTCAGCCAAGCGGTGAGCGACCCGCGCGAGGCGCCCGCCGTGCGGTCCGTGTGCCGGGCGAGGTAGTCCGGCTTCGTCACGTACCGGAGCGGCACGCCGTCTGCGCCGTCCACCGCATCGAGAAAGGAATCCGGGGCCAGATCGTTGATGAAGAACGCGAGGAGGACGAGATCGGGTCCATAGGATCGATTCCGGTGCTTGTAGCTCAGGTACTCCTGCCCGAGATCGTACCCGCGCACGCCGGCATTGATGACCTCGACGCCGTCGAGCAGCCCCTCGAGCCGCCGCGCCATCGTCTCTTGAACGCGCACCCCCTCCCCGTACATGAACGAGTCGCCCAGCACGAGGATGCGCTTCGCGCCAGGCTGCTTCTCGAGAGAGTGCTCGACGTCCCTGAGGCCGCGCGAGTTGATCTCGTCCTTGATGAGGAAAGCCCCTCCCTTCACGACGATCCTGGAGGAGTTCGGGATGGGACTGAACCCGAGCAGGGGGTCTTCGATGCTGAAGACGTCTCCGAGGAACATCGTCTCGCCGTCGTGGAGGATGCGGTGCGCCGCGATCCGCAGCGCCCCTTCGAACACCAGGAGAGCGAAGGCCGAGGAGATCGCGAGGAGAAGGAGCCGTCCCACCGCCGTCCGACCTCGACCCATGACGTGCCCTCTCATCGCACCTCCAAGATGGCTCCAAATTCACTCGCGCGCGAGGCGCTTCGAGGGGCCGGCGGCCCCCGGCGGGTTGGCGGGACGCCGGCCGGGGCGGCTAGAATGGCGCCCGTCCCCGCCCGAGAAGACGAAGCTCGACGAGAAGAGGCCCCGCACGCGATGGAATCGCTGATCGGCAAGACCGTCTCCCACTACAACGTCACCCGCGAGCTCGGCCGCGGGGGGATGGGCGTCGTCTACGAGGCCGAGGACACCCGTCTCGGCCGGCACGTCGCGCTGAAGTTCCTCTCCCAGGAGATGGACCAGGACGCGCAGAGCCTCGAGCGCTTCCAGCGCGAGGCGCGCGCCTCCTCGGCGCTGAACCACCCCAACATCTGCACCGTCCACGCCATCGAGCAGCACGAGCGCCGCCACTTCATCGTGATGGAGCTTCTCGAGGGGCAGACACTCGCGCGGATGATCGGCCGCCAGTCGTTCGAGCTGGGGCCGCTCGTCGAGATGGGAATCCAGATCGCCGACGCGCTCGAGTCCGCCCACGCCCGCGGCATCGTCCACCGCGACATCAAGCCGGCCAACATCTTCGTCAACTCGCGCAACCAGGTGAAGGTCCTCGACTTCGGCCTCGCCAAAATCGAGGGATCCGCCCGCCCGAACGCCGCCCCCGGCACCGACTCGCGCATGGACACCGTCGGCCAGGTGGACGAGCTCACCAAGCGCGGCGTCGCCCTCGGCACCGTCTCGTACATGTCCCCGGAGCAGGCGCGCGGCCAGCTCACCGACGCCCGCACCGATCTCTTCTCCCTGGGCACCGTCCTGTACCAGATGGCCTCCGGCAAGCTCTCCTTCCAGGGGGAGACGTCGGCCGTCATCTTCGACGCCATCCTCAACCGCGATCCGGAGCCAATCGGCAAGAGCGGCGCCTCCATCCCTCCCGAGTTCGGCCGCATCCTGGGGAAGGCCCTCGAGAAGGACCGGAACATGCGCTACCAGACCGCCACCGATCTGAAGACCGACCTCATCCGGATGCGCCGCGATCTCGACTCGGGGCGCCGGCAGGCCGCGGAGATCGGCGACTCGCGCGGCGGCGCCGAGAGGCAGGCGCCGAAGTCGATCGCCGTCCTCTACTTCGAGAACCTCAGCGGCATCAAGGAGGACGAGTACTTCCGCGACGGCATCACCGAGGACATCATCACCGAGCTTTCGAAAATCAAGGGGCTGAACATCTTCTCGCGCCCGACGGTCCTCGCCTACCGCGACAAGCAGGTGACGCCGGCGCAGATCGGACAGCAGCTCCGCGCGGCGTACGTCCTCGCGGGGTCCCTTCGCCGCGCCGGCGCGCGCCTTCGCATCAACGCGCAGCTCGTCGACACGCACACCGACTTTCCCCTCTGGTCGGAGCGCTACGACCGCGAGATGAAGGACGTCTTCGAGGTGCAGGACGAGATCGCGCGGAAGATCGCCGAGGCGCTTCGCATCACGCTGTCGCCCCAGGAGCAGGAGGCGCTCGCGGCCAAGCCGACGGAGAACCTCCAGGCGTACGACCTCTTCCTTCGCGGCAAGAGCTACGCGCGCCGGCTGACGCGTCAGGATCTCGAGTTCGCGGCGCAGATGCTCGAGAACGCGGTCGCCCTCGATCCCACCTTCGCCCTCGCCTACGCCGCCCTCGCCAACGTGGCGGCGCAGCATCACTACCACTACGGCCGCGATCCTGTGTGGATGGAGCGCGCTCAATCGGCCTCGTCGCGGGCCGTCGAGCTCTCCGCCGATCTTCCCGAGGCGCAGGTCGCCCAGGCCTGGGTCAAGTACGCGCGGGGCCAGCACGACGAGGCGATCGCGCACGCGCGGGCCGCGATCGATCGCAAGCGGGACTGCGAGGGGGCCTACTATCTTCTCGGCCGCGCGCTGTTCGCCGCGGGACGCTACCAGGAGGTCGCGTCGATCGCCGATGCGGCTCTCGATGCCTGCGGTGAGGACTACAACGTCTACGTCCCTTTGCTGAACGCCCTCGGGGCTCTCGGCAAGGACGAGCAGGTTCGCAACGTTCGGCTGCGCCGGATCACCGTCCTAGAGAATCACCTGAAGAAAATTCCCGAGGACGCCCGCGCCCGGATTCACCTGGCGGTGGAGTACGCGAACACGAACCGCGTCGAGGACTCTAAGCGCGAGGCCGATCTTGCCGTCGCGCTGCGGCCGAACGACGCGACGGTCCTCTACAACGCGGCGTGCGTCTTCTGCCTTTCGAAGAAGAAGGCGGAGGCGCTCGAGGCGATCCGGAAGGCCTGGGAGGCGGGGTTCAAGGACGCGGACTGGGCGCGACGGGATCCGGACCTCGCGCTGCTCCACGGCGATCCGGAGTTCGACAAGCTGTACCCGGAGACGAAGCCCGGGGGGTGAACCCTGTCTACACTTGTTGAAAGCTGTAGACATCGTCTGGCTCCGCTCGGTGCCCTCTCCGGGGGGGCGCCCCTCGTCCTCCCGTCTGCTACCCTCCCCGTCCCATGCCCATCCCCCCGGGAACCCGCCTCGGCCCTCACGACATCCTCGCCCCGCTCGGCGCCGGCGGGATGGGTGAGGTCTACCGCGCGCGCGACACGCGGCTCGACCGCGAAGTAGCCGTCAAGGTGCTGCCCGCGCACTTGTCCCAGGACGCCGACGCGCGCGCGCGGTTCGAGCGCGAGGCGAAGTCCGTGGCCGCCCTCTCCCACCCGAACATCCTCGCCATCCACGACTTCGGACAGGAAGGGACGACCGCGTACGCCGTCACCGAGCTCCTCGAAGGCGAGACGCTCCGGGAGCGGATGGGCGGCGCGCCGATGCCGGCGCGAAAGGCGATCGACGCCGCGCAGCAGATCGTGCAGGGGCTCGCGGCGGCGCACGACAAGGGGGTCGTCCACCGCGACCTGAAGCCCGAGAACATCTGGGTGACGAAGGACGGGCGGATCAAGATCCTCGACTTCGGCCTCGCGAAGACGGCGTCGCGGGAGGGGGCGGACCTCACCAGCGCGCCGACGGCCCAGCAGGCGACGACCCCGGGGACGGTCATGGGAACCGCCGGGTACATGTCCCCCGAGCAGGTGCGCGGGAAGCCCGTGGACTCGCGCACCGACATTTTCTCGTTCGGCGCGATCCTCTACGAGATGGTCGCCGGGACGCGCCCCTTCCGCGGCGAGACCACGGCCGACACGATGAGCGCGATCCTCAAGGAGGACCCGCCGGAGCTGACGAAGACGGGAAGGAGCGTCCCGCCGGGGCTCGAGCGCATCGTCCACCACTGTCTGGAGAAGAGCCCCGAGGAGAGGTTCCAGTCGGCGCGCGACGTCGCCTTCGCGCTGCAGTCGCTCTCGACGGCGACGGGATCGACGGCGCAGCCCGCCGTGCAGGGGGCGAGCCGCGTCACGAAGCGTGGGATCGCCTCCACGGCTGTCCTCCTGATGGTCGCGGCCGCCGCGGCCGGCGGATGGATGGCCGGGTCGAGAGGCGCGGTGAAAGCGCCGCCGGCGTGGCACCGCCTCACGTTCCGGCGCGGGACGGTCTGGTCGGCGCGCTTCGCGCCGGACGGGAAGACGATCGTCTACGGCGCGGCCTTCGAGGGGAAGCCCGTCGAGCTGTTCATGACGCGCCCCGAGAGCCCCGAGTCGAAGCCGCTGGGCTTTCCGAAGACCGACATCCTGTCGATCTCCTCGGCGGGGGAGCTGGCGATCATGTCGGGGGCGCACACCGGAACGTGGGGTTACGGGCGGTACGGGACGCTGGCGCGCATGCCCCTGGTCGGCGGGTCGCCGCGGCCGATCCTGGACGACGTCTACTTCGCCGACTGGTCCCCCGACGGGAAGGATCTCGCCGCCTCGCGACTGGTCGGCGGGTTGACGCGCATCGAGTATCCGATAGGAACCGTCGTCCGCGAGTCGGTCAGCCTCGTCAACCCGCGCGTCTCCCCCGATGGGACGCTCGTGGCCTTCTTCGACAGCGCCCAGACCTCCAGCGTCTCGGTCTCCGTCGTGGACAAAGCGGGAAAGACGAGGGCGCTGACCTCCGGCTGGGGCGACTGGTGGTACCTCTGCTGGTCGCCCGACGGCAAGGAGGTCTGGTTCGCGTCACCCGAGCCGGGGGCCTCCGCCAACACGAGCGCCCTCTATGCGGTCGATCTGTCGGGGAAGGTCAGGCTCCTCGCCCGCGTGCCCGGAACGCTCGAGCTTCACGACGTGTCGAAAGACGGACGCGCCCTCGTCGGGCGGGTCAACTACCGCGGCGTCCTCCGCGCGATGCTGCCGGGCGATCCGAAGGAGCGCGATCTCTCGTGGCTCGACGCCTCGTACGCGGCGGACATCTCGATCGACGGGAGAATTCTCGTCCTCACCGAGAGAGGTGAGGGAGGCGGCGCCGGCTCCTCGATCTACGTTCGGAACTCGGACGGGGGCGCGGCGACGCTCATCGGCGAGGGAAACGCTTTCACTCTGTCACCCGACGGGAAGTGGGTGCTCTCCCGGCAGGCGTCGGACAACAATGAGCGACTCTCCCTCCTGCCGACCGGCGCCGGCAACCCCGTCGCGGTGAAGACCCCGGGGCTCGTGGGGTTCAACTGGGGGAACTGGTTCCCGGACGGGAGGCGACTGTTGCTCGACGCGCGCGAGGCGAATCACGCCGCGCGTCTCTACGTGGTGCCGGTCGACGGGGGAACGGCCAAGGCGATCTCTCCTGAAGGCTTCGGCCTCAAGGCGTTCGGCAGATCGATCTCGCCCGACGGAAAGCTCGTTGCGGCGATCGATCCGAACGGTCTGCCGTGGCTCTTCCCGACGGAGGGCGGCGACGGGAAGCCGATCGCCGGCATGGCGGCCGGCGAGGTGCCGCTGCAGTGGAGCACCGACGGTCGCTCGCTCTACATCGTGAAGGGGGGCGAGGTCCCGGGGAGGGTGTGGCGCCTCGACCTCGCGACGGCGAAGCGGGATCACGTCGTCGAGCTGTCGCCCGCCGACCTCTCCGGCGTGACGAGCCTCGAGGCGATCCTGATCACGCCGGACGGCCGCTCGTACGCCTACTCGTACCACAACAACATCTCGGACCTGTACCTGGTGGACGGGCTGAAGTAGTCCGCAGGCAAGTCAGCTCACTTCGTCACGGTCGTCGCGACGACTGGGCTGAAGAGCTTCCGCAGCGGGTCCGACTTCGGCACGTTGACGTCGATCCCGAAGACCCGGACGAAGAGCGCGCCTCCGTTCGTCGCCTTCTTGCAGAGGCTGGTCCAGGTCTTCGCTTTCACGTGCCAGGTGGTCACCTTGAGCGGCGTCGATCCGCTCGTGACGAATGTGCCCGTCGTGAAGGCCGCGCTCGTCCCGATGTACGCCCTGAACTTGTCGTACTGGGCCGCGTTCCATGTGATCGTCGGCTGGGAGGTGGCCGGGGCGGTGCAATCGAGGACGCCTGCCGAAGCGGGCGCCGTCACGGCGAGCCCGCACCCTCCCGACACGTCATCCACGACGCCGTTGCAGTCGTCGTCCAGTCCGTTGCACACCTCCGTGGCGGGAGCCGAATCTGCCAGGCACGAGAGCGCCCCGCCCAGACAGGCCGTCGTCCCCTGGTCGCAGATGCCGGGCAGCCCGGTGGAGCAGGTCGCGCCGCCGCCCGGATCGCCCTCGTCGATCTGGTTGTTGCAGTTGTTGTCGATGCCGTCGCAGACCTCGGGGGTGCACGCCATCGACGTGACGCAGTGGACGGGCGAGACGACCTCGTAGCCGACGTCGCCGCACTTGCCGAGGCGGCAGTTGGCGACCGTCGTGACGCTCGTTTCCGGCTTCTTCCCGAACATCGTCCTCAGGCGAAGGCACGAGCCGAGGGGAACCTGCACTCCCGAGATGGACGTCGACGTCGACTCGATCCGGCTCAACGGAGCGGTGAAATTCGGATCCGACGGCGACGCGACCTCCAGGACGAAACGAACCAGCCCGCCGAACTTCGAGGCGATGTCCATCACGCCGACTCCCGGGGCCCGCGACGGGTCCCTCAGGGCGCCGAGGCACGGAGGGTTGGAACCGACGCAGTCGCCTCCTCCCATGCTCGGATGGGTCGTCGGTCGCACGCTCAGGTCGCTGAACACGGTCACTCCGGGCCACCCCAGGTCGATGACGCGATCCGAGTTCGGGTCGCCGCCGTTCACCGGCACGTTGCCCGTGATGCCGGGATCGGGCGTCGGCTGCCACGGGATGACGTTCGCCCTGTTGGGATCGTTCGGATTGATCGCGCCGTTCGCGACGTCGCGAAAGCGGTAGAAGCCGGGGCGGAAGTCGCAGGGGGCGGCGTTGGTGCCGGCGCCGCCCGCGCACGCGCCGTCGCCGCCGGTGTTCCCCCGGTTGAGCGTGGCGATCGCCGCGAAGGCGAAGGCGTCCGCGTTCTTGTTCTTGAGGAGGAGCGCCATCGGGTAGTCCTGCTGCCAGTTGAGCGAGTAGTACCCCGGCGCCCCCGATCGGGCGTCATAGACGTTGTAGTACGGGTTCAGGATGTCGTCGTTGTTGTTGCTCAGGATCGTGCCCCGGTCGTTGTCGCAGCATCCGTCGATGCCCGTGCTCCCCCAGTTGTTGTTGGACAGACACGTCGCTCCGGCCGGCATGAGCACGCTCTGCGTGGCGTAGTAGGCGTCCTTGAGATCGACGCCGACGAGGCCCGAATCGTTTCCGTTGAAGGTACTGACACCCGAATTGCCGGAGCCGCTCGAGCCGAGGCCGTTGTCGGTCGTCGCGTTGCCGAATCCGACCTGCCAGAAGAGGGCGGAGATGTTGGCGACATGGCCGTTCGGGTCGACGACGTAGACGTTGGGGTCGAAGTCGGGAGGGGGCTGGATGAAGGCGAGATCTCCGCACTGGAAGATGGCGAACCCTCCGAACTCGAAGCAGTTGGCGAACGGGCCTTGAGTCGCGCCCGCGGCGACGGCCGCCAGGAGCAGGGCGCGAAGGACTTTGCTCGGTTTCACGACCTGGCTCTCCCCTCTGGCGACCCCGATGAATGCGAGCGCGAGCGAGACATCAGGGTATCACCCAGGGACTCCATCGTAGCGCGCGGCGGGACCAACCCTCGCACCCGAAAAGATGCTCCTCGGGCCCCGCGTCGCCCACCGGGAATATCCCGCCAAGCCAGCATTCCGATAGGGGCCCGAGCCCCAGCGGTGTGTTAGCCTTTCGCCTTCAAGGGGGCAGGTAGGGCCGGCCGAGGAGAGATCGATGTCCGATCGCGGCGACCGGCTTCGCGTGGACTTCAACGACCAGGGTTACCTGCTCGTGTTCGACGAGCGCGGCGTGGTGATCCACGTCACCGACTACCATGCCGGGCCGCTCAGGGTCTCGTGGGAGACGCTGGCCGGATGGCGGCGCCAGGCGACGCCGGAGCAGAGGGCGCTCCCCTTCCCGACTCCGCTCCCCAAGGAGGCCCGCGCATGATCACGAACTCGGAGTCCGGCACCCGCATCGACGAGATCTCCTCCGGCATCTACCGCATCAGCACCCCCGTGCGGGATTTCCCGGGAGGGTTCAGCTTCAACCAGATCCTCGTCGTGGACGATGCGCCTCTTCTCTGGCACACCGGCCCGCGGCGGATGTTCCCGCTTACCCGCGGGGCGATCGCCCGCGTGATGCCGGTGGAGCGCCTCCGCTTCGTGGGGCTCTCGCACTTCGAGGCCGACGAGTGCGGAGCGATGAACGAGTTCCTCGCCGTCGCCCCCGCCGCAGTCCCTCTGTGCGGCCGGGTCGCCGCAATGGTCTCGGTCGGCGATGTCGCCGATCGCCCGCCGCGCGCGATGTCCGACGGGGAGATCTTGTCGCTCGGCAAGCGGAGCGTGAGGTGGTTCGACACCCCGCACGTCCCCCACGGCTGGGAGTGCGGCTCCCTCTTCGAGGGGAGCACGCGCACGCTCCTGTGCGGCGATCTCTTCACGCAGGGAGGCGCCGACAATCCGCCCGTCACCGAGAAGGACGTTCTTGGGCCGAGCGAGGCCTTCCGGAAGCAGATGGACTACTACGCCCACGCCCCCGGCACGCGCGCGACCCTCGAGCGCCTCGCTTCAATGGAGCCGACGACCCTCGCCTGCATGCACGGCAGCGCGTGGAAGGGTGACGGCGGGAAGCTGCTCCGGGCGCTGGCGGGTGAGGTGGAGAAGGCGTGAGGCGCGCCTCTCACCGCGTCACGATCACGAGGACGACCGGGCCCGAGGCCTGCCGGGTGGGATCCCCCTCAGGCAGATCGCGATCGGCTCCGGAGACCTTCAGGTAGAGCCTCGGCGACCTCGGATGCGCGGCGAGGGCCGACGCGCAGATCTTTTCCCACTTCTTCGCCGGTGGCATCCACGAGGTCGTCGTCAGGCGGCGGCTCCCGCTGTCGAGAGTGTGCCCGGCGTCGAAGGCCGGGTCCCACGCCACGTGGACCCGGAAGGTCTCGTACCCGTCGGCGCTCCACGTGAAGGTCGGCTGGGAAGCGAGCGGGTCGGAGCAGTCGAGAGTGTCCGCGACGGCGGGGGCGATGAGAGTGGGCGCCCGCCCCGAGAATCTCTGGCCGAAGATCCCCGTGGACGATCCGTCCTCGAACTGGCTCTCCCACGCGACCACGAAGTTGCCGGAAGGGCCGACGGCGATCGCCTGGAGGAGCTGATGCCCGGGAGCGTAGGTATTGATCTCGAACTCCGGGCCGGTGGGCTTGTCGTTCCGGTCGAACCGCCGCCCCGCGACGGCCAGCCCGTACCCGGAATAGGTGTAGCTCGTCCAGGTCGCCACGAAGTCGCCGTCGCGATCCAGACCGACGGCGGGATAGAACTGCCATCCGGGCATGGTCCCGCTGACCTGGAACTCGGGCGCGATCGCGTTCCTCGTCCTGTCGAACCGCCGCGCGAAGATGCCGTACCCGGAATTGCCCGGGCCAAATCCTTGCCACGCCACCACGAAATCACCCGAGTCGCTGATTCCGACGGACGGTTGACGCTGCCGGCCGGTCGTGAAGGTGTTGACCTGGAATTCGTGGTCCGGGTCGACTCCTCGGCTGTCGAACCACTTCGCGATGATGGCTTCGTCCGAGCCGTCCTGGCCGTCGCTCTGCCAGGCGACGACGAAGTTGCCGGCGGAGTCCATCGCGACCGAAGGCTGGGACTGCGATCCCATCGTGTGCTCATTGATCCGGAACTCGGGCCCGGCCGCAGAGCCGTTGCCCCTGAAGCGCTGTCCAAATACGCCGTAGCCTGAGCCGTCCCGGCCGTCGCTCTGCCAGACGACGACAAAGTCGCCTTCCCCGTCCATGCCAATCACCGGGTAGGGGTACCCCTCCTGAGGGCCGGTATTCACGCGGAACTCCGCCCCCTTCGGCTCCCCCGCGCTTGAAAAGGAACGCCCGAGCACCTCGAAGGCAGGTGGGCGTTGGCGTTCGAGAGCGGCCCACACCACGACGAAGTCCCCCGCGGGGTTCATCGCTGCGGCGGGGGTGAAGTGGACCCCGCGTGGAAGGCCCGAGACCCTGAATTCGGAGCCGACGCGCGCGCCTGTCGCCGCGAACCTCTGGCCGAAGACGCCGACGCCAAATCCGTCCGGCTCGAGGCTGTGCCAGACCACGACGAAGTTCCCGAAAGCATCGGTGGCGACCGCCGGCCAGTCCTGGCCGGACGTCGTGAACGTGTTCACCTGGAACTCGCGCCCTTGCCGAGCGACCGCGGCATGGGCCGACCCCGACGAGAGCGCGCCGATGACGACGACGGCGATCCCGGTCGCGGCCATCAACAGCGCGAGAGCGATGACGGCCGCGGCGAGGGCGCACCCCCTCCCCAGTCCCACCGTCGTGCGGTTGTAGATCCGGTTGTACGCCGCGCGCCTCGGGTTCGTGAGCCAGCCCCAGCCGCGCGGGGCTTTCAGGCCGAGCGAGTGGCGGACGACGCGCCGCCAAGACGTGCGCGCGGCGACGCGCTTTCTCCAGGACGGCACCCTGAGACCGAACTTCAATCCAAGTCCTCCTCGCGCGGCGCGTTACGATAACACGGGGACATGTCGTCGCAGCCGGGGGCAAGTGCGCCCCGCCCCGGGAGTGGGCCCTACATATATATACCCCGCGAGCGGGCCTCCCGGTGCGGAGAGGAGTCCCCGTCGTGATGGGTCCCGAGCGCCCTTCTGTTATACTCGCCCTCTCATCCCAGCATCGGCGCGGGGCTCGAGGCCAGGCCCCTCATGCCTCAGCCCGACATGTGTCGAGCCGGTGCTCGGTCGCCGGGGAACGACGCGCCGTGAGTCGAGCCAGGAAGACCGATACTCATCCCTCCGTGGCCGCGGCCGGCGCCACCCCACTTTCGGCCGGCCAGCGCGCCCAGTGGCTCCTCCACGAGATCGATCCCGCGAGCCCCGCCTACAATGTTCACCTCTCGCTGAAGGTCCACTCCGAGATCGACGCCGGCGCGCTGCGGCGGGCGTTTCAACGGATCGTCGACCGACACGCTCCCCTCCGCAGCACCTTCCGCACGTTCGACGGCGAGCCATACCAGATCGCGGCAATCGGCGCGCCGGTCCGGTTCGACGAGATCGACGCCCGGGGCTCGAACGAAGAGGCCGTCATGCGCGCCGCCCGCGAGGCGGCGCATCGCCCCTTCGACCTCGCCACGGGACCGGTCTTCCGTGTGAGGCTCTTCACTCGAGCCGCGCACCAGCACGTGCTGCTGATCAGCGCGCACCACATCGTCACGGACATGTGGTCCACGCTCGTCATCATGGACGAGCTCGGCAGGATCTACCCGGCGGAGCGCGCCGGCCTGCCCGCGGAGCTTCAGCCCCTCCCGCTTCAGTACCTCGATTTCGTCCGGTGGCAGGAGGAGATGCTCGCGGGCGCCGAAGGCACGGGCCACGAGCGTCACTGGCGAGCGGCACTCGCGGGGGATCTGCCCGATCTCGAGCTGGCGACCGATCGTCCGCGCGGGGCGGCCCGATCGTCCGCAGGGGAGACGCACCGGTTCCGCGTGGAGCCGGAGCTCGCGGGGAGATTGCATCAGGTCGCGAGGTCCGAGCGCGCGACCCTCTTCACGATCCTCCTCGCGGCCTTCCAGGCCCTCCTCCACCGCGAGACCGGGCAGTCCGACATCATCGTCGGAACCCCCGCCGCGGCCAGAACGCGGGCGGAGTTCGAGAGCCTCGTCGGCTACTTCGTCAACCCGCTTCCAATGCGAGCCGATTTCTCCGGCGACCCGACGTTTCGCGAGCACCTGCGCCGCGCGCACGGAACGGTGATCGGCGCGCTCGAGCACCAGGACTTCCCCTTCCCAACCATGGTGGAGCGCTTCCGTCCCCGTCGCGATCCGTCGCGATCGCCGGTCTTCCAGTCGATGTTCTCTTTCGAGCGCCCCCATCGGGCGGAGGCGCGGGGATCCGCCGCCTTCGTCTTCGGCGAGGACGGAACGCGACGAACGCTCGGAGACCTCGACATCGAGCCCTTCATCCTCGACGTTGAGGGCGCCCAGTTCGAGTTGACTCTCGCCGTGCACGAATCGGGCGGGGGTCTGAATGCCGCGTTCGAGTTCAACAGCGCGCTCTTCCGCCGAGAGAGCATCGAGAGGCTGACGGCGCGTTTCCTCGCCATTCTCGAGGCGATCACGACCGATCCGTCGGTCCGGATATCGGGGATTCGCCAGTTCCCGGAGGATGAGCGCCGCCGGATCCTCCAGATCTGGAGCGGCGCCTCGTCCGCTCCCGCAGGCGCCGAGGCCGTGACCCTCGCGATCGCACGGGCCGCGCGGCGGCGACCTTCGGCCCCGGCCATCACGTGCGGCGCCGAGACCGTCACGTTCGGGGAGCTTTCGGCGCGGGTCGCCGCGCTCGGCCGGCGGCTGCGGGAGGCGGGGATCGGCCCGGGCGCGGTCGTCGGACTTCTCGCCGGACGCTCCCCCCACACGATCGCGGGGATGCTGGCCGTTCTCGAGTCGGGCGCCGCGTACCTTCCGCTGGATCCCGCGCTCCCTCCGCATCGCCTCGCGGCGCTGAGAGCCGACGCGTCCCCTGCGCTCGTCCTCACCCTTCGCAGCCTGTGGCGGCCGCCCGCCAGCGACACGATGCCGGTCCTGATGCTCGACGAGCTTCCGGAGTCCTGGCCGGGAGAAGCAGGGGATCCGCCCGGGAATCCGCACCCCGAGGATCCCGCCTCGATCATCTACACCTCGGGCACCAGCGGCACCCCCAGGGGTGTCGTGATCCCGCACCGCGCCCTGTCGAATCACGCCGCGGCGATCGCCGAAGCCTACGGACTCGGCCCGGCGGACCGCGTCCTTCAATTCGCCTCGCCGGCCTTCGACGTGGCGGCGGAGGAGATCTTCCCGACGCTGGCGAGCGGGGCGACCATCGTGCTCCGGCCCGAGGGTGACGTCCCGGGATTCGAGGAGTTCGATCTGTTCCTCGCGCGGGAGCGCGTCACCGTTCTGAACGTCCCCGCTTCGTACTGGCACGCGTGGGTCCGTGATGCCGATCGCTCGGGTCGTGCGCTCGCGCCCGATCTCAGGCTCGTGGTGACCGGGAGCGAGCGCGTCCCTCCCTCGGGGATCGCACCATGGCGGCGGATCGCACGCGGGCGCGCGAGGCTCGTCAATGCCTACGGACCGACCGAGACGACCATCACGGCAACGCTGCACGCCGCGGACGAGTCTCCGTCCCGTCCCGGAGCCGGCTTCGAGCTGGAGGACGCGAGCGTCCCCATCGGCCGCCCCCTCCCCGGGGTCCGCGTGCACGCCCTCGACTCGCGTGGGCAGACCGTGGGGATCGGCACTCCCGGCGAGGCGGTCATCGGGGGCGTCGGCGTGGCGTTGGGCTACCTCGGGCGTCCGGACCTCACCGCGGAGCGCTTCGTGCCGGATCCCCATGCGACGGAGCCCGGACAGCGGTGCTATCGCTCCGGCGATCGGGTGAGATGGCGGCCGAACGGAGATCTCGACTTCCTCGGCCGCATCGACGACCAGATCAAGGTGCGCGGCTTCCGCATCGAGCCCGCCGAGATCGAGCAGGCGCTGCGCGCGCACCCCGACGTCGCGGAGGCCGCCGTCGTCGCCCGCGCCGACGAGGCGGGCCGCTCCCGTCTCTCGGCTCACCTTGAGCCGCGCCGGCCAGGCGGCGTCCGGCCGCCGGCCGGAGAGCTCTCGGGCTTTCTCGCCTCGCGCCTTCCCGAATACATGGTCCCCGCCGACTACGCGTGGACCGAGGCGCTGCCTCGGACCGCGGGCGGCAAGATCGATCGCCGCGCGCTCGCGCTGCGCGCGCCGGCGGGGCGGGCCGACGCGGAGCCCGAAGGGCCGCGCACCGCCGCCGAACGAGCCCTGGCGGCGATCTGGGCGGATCTGCTCGGCGTGCGGGAGGTCGGCGTCCACGAGAACTTTTTCTCGCTCGGCGGCGACTCGATTCTCGCCCTTCAGGTCGTGGCGCGCGCGCGGGAGCGCGGGCTGCGCATCTCGAGCCGCCAATTCTTCCACCACCCCACGGTGGCGACGCTCGCCGCCGACGCCGGGGAGGCGCTCCCGGCTCCGCAGGTCGACCAGGCCGAGCCGGACGGGGAGATCCCGCTCACGCCCATTCAGCGCTGGTTCTTCGAGCTCGGCTCCCCGGAGCCGCACCACGACAACCAGGCGGTGCTCCTTCGGCTCACCGCGCCGCCGGACGTCGCCGCCCTCACCGGCGCGCTCGACGCGCTCGCCCATCGCCACGACGCGCTCCGGCTGCGCTTCGAGCGGGGGGCGGGTGGATGGCGCCAGCGCGTCGAGCCCGCTCCGGGAACGATTCCTCTCGAGGTCCACGATGCTTCCGTCCTGCCGGCGGGGGGATGCGCACGGGCGATGGAGGAGATCTCGGCGCGCGTCCACGCGAGCCTCGATCTCGCCTCGGGGCCGATCGCGCGCGCGGCGCTCGTCGATCCGGGAGCGGCCGGGGAGGCCCGGCTGCTCCTCGTCGTGCATCACCTCGCGGTGGACGGCGTGTCGTGGCGCATCCTGCTCGAGGATCTCTCGATCGCCTACAAACAGCTCCGCGAGGGAGGCCGGGTCGATCTCCCGCCCCGAACCATGTCGTTCGCCCGCCGCGCGAGGCGGCTCGAGGAGCACGCCCGCGCGGGCGGTGTTCGAGAGGAGAGGGCCTACTGGAGCCCGCCGCTCGCGGGGATGAGCGCGCCCCTGTTCCCGCCCGACGCCGGACAGGAGGCCTCCTCGCGCACCTGGACGGTGCGGCTGCCGGCCGAAGAGACGCGAGCCCTGCTCCAGGCGGGGCGGGGCGGACGGAGCGCCGGCATCCAGGAGTGCATGCTCGCCGCTCTCGCCCGCGCGCTCGCCCGCTGGAACGGGCCGGGGCTCCGGCTCGTGGATCTCGAGGGGCACGGGCGCTTCTCCTTCCGCGACGACGAGGACCTCTCGCGGACGGTGGGCTGGTTCACGGCGCTCTTCCCCGTCCTTCTCGACATCGGCGACCCGGCCTCGCCGCCCGAGGAGGCGCTCGGCCGGGCTCGCGAGGCGCTCCGCGCGATCCCTCGCGATGGGATCGGCTACGGGATGCTCCGCTATCTCGGCGGCGACGCCGGCGTCGCGAGCCTCCTCGAGGCGGCTCCGCGCGCGGAGATCTGCTTCAACTATCTCGGCCAGTTCGATGGGGCTCTCGCGGCCGGAGGACCGTTCGCGTTCGACGACGAGCCGCTCGGCGCCTTCCGGAGCCCGCGGGCGATGCGCTCCCACGCCCTCGAGATCAACGCCCTCGTATCCGACGGCTCGCTCAGCGTCGCCTGGACCTACAGCGACTCGCCCGCCGCGCGCGCGAAGGTCGAGGAGCTCGCCGCGACCTTCCTCGACGCCCTGCGCGAGCTGACGGGCCCGCTCGACGAGCGCGCCGCCGCGTATCCCCTCTCGCCCATGCAGCAGGGGATGCTCTTCCACACGCTGCGCGACGGATCCCGCGGCGCCTACGTCGAGCAGATGAGCTGGACGTTCGAGGGTCCGCTCGACGAGGCGGCGTTGGAGGAGGCGTGGGATCGGCTGGCCGCGAGGCACCCCGCGCTCCGCACCGCGGTCCTCTGGGAAGGGCGCGAGACCCCGCTCCAGGTGACGGCCCCCGCGGTCACGCTGCCGTGGGAGCGGATCGACTGGCGCCACCTCGACGCCCGCGAGCAGGCCCGCCGGACCGAACGGCATCTCCTCGCGGAGCGGGAGAAGGGCTTCGATCTCGCGCGCGCTCCGCTGATGCGCTTCGGCCTCCTGCGTCTGGGCGATGAGCGCCGGCATTTCGTCTGGACCCATCACCACATCATCCTCGACGGCTGGTCCGTCCCCATCCTTCTCGAGGAGCTGGCCGCGATCTACGCGGCGCTCCGCGAAGGGCGCCTCCCCGCGCTCCCCGCCGCGCGCCCGTACCGCGACTACATCGATTGGCTGGCGAGCTGCGATCCGGCGGAGTCCGAGTCGCACTGGCGGCGCGAGCTCGCCGGCCTGCGCGCGCCGACGCGTCCGTTCGTCGAAGGGCCGCGCCCCTCGGACGGCTGCGAAACGATCGACACGGAGCGGCTCGACGCGAGCTGGACGCGCCTCCGGCGCGCCCTCTCCCAGGCGGCGACCTCCGCCCTGGCGCGGTTCGCGCGCGCGCACGGGCTGACGATGGGGACGCTCGTCAGCGCGGCCTGGGGCCTCCTTCTTTCGCGCTACGCCGGGGACGATGACGTCGTCTTCGGCACCGTCCTGTCGGGCCGCCCTCCCGAGCTCGCCGGCGCGGAATCGATGGTGGGGCTCTTCATCAACACGCTCCCGCTCCGGCTGCGCGTGAGCCCGGGGACGCCGCTCCTCGCGTGGCTCGAGGAGGTGCAGCGGCGGCAGTTCGAGCTCCTGAGACGCCAGCACGTTCCGCTTTCCGACGTCCAGCGGTGGAGCGACGTCCCGCGCGGGCAGCCGCTCTTCGAATCGATCGTGGTCTTCGAGAACTATCCCGCGGGGCCCGATTTCGGCTCACGGCTCGCCGGCCTGGAAGTTCGGGACCTCGTGGCGTGGGACAAGACGACGTACCCGATCACGCTCGCCGCCGCCCCCGGAGAGTCGCTCGCGCTCCAGGTCGTCTATGCCGCCGAGCGGTTCGCCGCGCCCGCGATGGCGCGCATGATGGACCACCTCACGACGCTCCTTCAAGACCTGCCGGGAGACGGCGAGCGCCCGCTCCGCGCCCTCTCGATGCTGCCGGACGCGGAGCGCGAGCGCGTGCTCGTCGAGTGGAACAGGCCCGAGAGCGAGGGCCCTGACCGGCCTCCCTCGTACCGCTACCCACGGAGAAGCGTTCACGCGCTCTTCGCCGAACGGGCGGCGCGCCGCTCCGGGGCGGTCGCGGTGCGCTCCGGGGGAAGGAGCCTGACCTACGGCGAGCTCGATCGAGCGGCCGGCCGCCTGGCCGATCGTCTCGTCTCGCTCGGCGCCGGAAACGAGAGTCCCATCGGGATCTGCGTCGAGCGATCGCCGGAGATGCTCATCGGGATGCTGGCCGCGCTGAAGGCGGGAGGGTCCTACCTCCCGCTCGACCCGGCGTACCCGCCCGCGCGGATCTCCTACATGCTGCGGGATTCGGGCGCTCGACATGTCCTGGCCACGCGCTCGACGGCGCCGCTGATCTCGGGCGACGACGCGCGCACGCTCCTCCTGGACGAGAGATCTGCCGACGGGCCGGCGGGCGTCGCGGGAGGTCCCCCCGCGGAGTCCTCCCCCCCGGCGCACGATCCGGCGCTCGACTCCGCCGTCTCCGTGCCGACGCGCGCGGATCGGCTCGCCTGCGTGATGTACACCTCCGGATCGACCGGGGAGCCCAAGGGCGTGGAGGTCTCCCACCGGGGTCTCGTCCGCATGGCGCGCGACACCAACTGGGCGCGCCTCGACGAGAACGACGTCGTCCTCCAGCTGGTCTCGCCCGCGTTCGATCCCTCCGCCGCGGAGATCTGGGGGTGCCTGTTGAACGGAGGCACGCTCGTCCTCCACCCCTCGGCGAAACCGTCGCTGGAGGAGATTGGCGACGTCCTGCGCGAGCATCGCGTGACGATGGCCATCCTCATCACGGGTCTCTTCCCGCCGATGGTCGACGAGCGCCCCGACGACCTCCAGGGGCTGAGGCAGCTCGTCGTGGGAGGGGACGTCATGCCCGCCGTCGCGGCGCGCCGCGTCCTCGAAGCGGTGCCGGGACTGCGTCTCGTGAACGCGTACGGCCCCACCGAGGGGACGGTCGTCGCCACCGCGCACGCGATGAACGACCCCCGCGAGATAGGACCGACGGTTCCGATCGGCCGGCCCGTCGCCAACACGCGCGTCTATCTTCTCGACGGGAGCGGGCGTCCCGCGCCCGTGGGGATCGCGGGTGAGATCTTCATCGGCGGCGACGGCGTGGCGCGCGGCTACCGCGGCCGCCCCGACGCGACGGCCGATCGATTCGTGCCGGATCCGTACGGCTCGCCTGGATCGCGCCTCTACCGGACCGGAGACCTGGCCCGCTGGCGCGGGGACGGACGGATCGAGTTCCTGGGGCGCGCCGACGCCCAGGTCAAGGTGCGGGGCTTCAGGATCGAGCCCGGCGAAGTGGAGGCGGTTCTCGGCGCCCATCCCGACGTCCGGGAGTGCGCCGTCGTCGCGCGACGCGACGCGCGCCAGGAGCTGCGCCTGGTCGCGTACGTGGCCGCGACGGGCGGCGATCCGGACTCGATAGGGCGCTGGCGCGAGCATCTCCGCGAGCGCTTGCCCGAGTTCATGATGCCGGCCGCGTTCGTGATCCTGGAGCGCCTCCCCCTCTCGCCGAACGGAAAGGTCGATCGCGCCGCGCTTCCGGACCCGACGGCGACCCGGCCGGCCGGCGCGGCGCCGCCGGTGGCGCCCCAAACTCCCATCGAGGAGGACGTCGCCGGGATCTGGGCCGATCTCCTGCCGGCGGCTCCGGCCGGAATCGACGACGACTTCTTCGAATCGGGAGGCCACTCCCTTCTCGCGACCCGAGTCATCTCCCGGCTGCGGGCGCGGCTGGGTCCCGTCGTCGAGCTGCGCGATCTCTACGACGCCCCGACGATCCGCGGTCTCGCCGGCCGCATCGAGAGCGCGCTGCTCGGGTCCGCCGCGGCCGCCGGAGTGCCCGATCCCGTCCCCCCCGCTCCCGGCGAGCCCGCGCCCGTGCCGCGGGCACCGCGCCCCGAGAACGGAGTCGAGCGTGGCTCCGCCTGACGGCCGTTCGGGCGGCCCGGAAGGGAGCGATCGCGCGGCGCTCCTCCGCCGGCTGCGCGAGCGGGCGATGCGCGCCGCGGCAGCGGAGGCGATTCCGAGGCGACCCCGCGGGGAGCCGATCCCCCTTTCGTTCGCGCAGGAGCGGCTCTTCTTCGTCGATCAGCTCTCGCCCGGGGATCCCGCCTACAACCTGAGCCTGGCTCTCCGCCTGCGCGGGGATCTCGACGCGCGGGCGCTCGAGCTGAGCCTCGGGCGGCTGGTCGCCCGCCACGAGACGCTGCGGACGACGTTCGCGCCGATCGACGGCATCGTGCGGCAGATCGTGGCGCCCCCCGCCCCCGTCGAGCTCGCGCGCATCGATCCGAGGGGCGATCCCGCCGGGGCCGCCCGCCGGGAGGCGGACCGCCCCTTCGACCTGGCGCATGGCCCCCTCTTCCGGGCTTCGCTCATCGGCATCTCCACGCGCGATCATCTGCTCGTCCTCTCCATGCATCACGCGGTGAGCGACGGCTGGTCGATCGGAGTCCTCGTCTCCGATCTGGCCGCCTTCTATGCCGGGCAGCTCGCCGGAGACGTCGCGCCTCCCGCCGACCTGCCGATTCAGTACGGGGACTTCGCGCTGTGGCAGCGCGCCCGGCTCGAGTCGGGGGCGCTCGAAACGCAACGCCGCTACTGGACGGAGCGCCTCCGCGGCGCGCCGGCGGAGATCGCGATCCCGCTCGATCGCACGCGACGGGCGGCGGCCGCCGCGCCGGCCGCGACGGTCGCGTTCGAGATCGACCCCGGGGCGATCGAGACGATCCGCCGGCTGGCGCGAGAGGAGAAGACGACACTCTTCGCGGCGCTCCTCGCCATCTACCAGGCGATCCTCCACCGCTGGAGCGGCCAGGACGACATCTGCGTCGGGGTGCCGACCGCGGGACGGGTGCACCCGCTGACCGAAGACCTCGTCGGCCTGTTCGTCAACACGCTCGTGATGCGATCGAGCGCGTCGGGCGATCCCACGTTCCGGGAGTTCCTCCGCCGGACCGGCTCAGCGGTGCTCGCGGCTCACGAGTGCGCGGAGTGGCCGTTCGAGCGCGTCGTCGCGGATCTCCGCCCCGACCGCGCGTTCGGCCGGACGCCGTTCGCGGGGGCCGTCTTCGCGTTCCAGAACCTTCCCGGCGCCGCCGTTCGCCTTCCCGGCGTCGAGGTGTCGCCGTTCGCCATCGAGGGGGCCGCCGCGAAGTTCGACCTGGCCCTCGAGATCCAGGAAGCGGAAAGAGGCGTCCTCGGATCGCTCGAGTACCGGAGCGATCTCTTCGACACGGCGACCGCTCGCCGGCTCACCGGATGGTTTTCGACCCTCGCGATCGAGGTCGCGGCCGATCCGGCGCGCCGGATCTCGACGATCCCGTTCCTCGCCGACGAAGAGCGCGCGCAGGTGTTGAACGCATGGAACGGCGACGCGCCTCCGACGGAGACGGCCGAGCTCGTCGAGGGAGATCTCGCCGGGCGCTTCGAGCGCGTGCGGCGCGCGGCGCCGGATCGGGTGGCGGTGAGCTGCGGGAGCGACGCCCTCACCTACGCGGCGCTCGAGGCAAGGGCCGAGGCGATCGCCTCGACGCTGCGCGCGGAGGGAGTGGGGCCGGAGGTGCGCGTCGGCCTCTGCGTCGGGCGCTCCCTCACCATCGCGGCCGGCGTGCTCGGCATCCTGAAGGCGGGGGGCGCCTACGTCCCCATGGATCCGGAATACCCCGCCGGGCGCCTCCGCTATCTGATCGAGGACAGCCGCGCGCGGCTCATCCTGTGCGACCGTTCCACGCGGGCCGCGATCCCCGCGGGCGCGCGCGCCGTGATCCTGGACGATCTCGCCCCGCCGCGCGACGCGCACGCCGCCCCCGGCGATCCGGCCCCTGCACCCGGCCGATCGGATCTCCCCGCCGCGGACGACCCGGCGCGCGCCGCGTACGTCATCTACACCTCGGGTTCGACCGGAAAGCCGAAGGGGGTCGTCGTGACCCACGCCCACGTCCTGCGGCTTTTCCGCGCGGCCGGGCCTCTGTTCGCTTTCGACGCGGACGACGTCTGGACACTCTTCCACTCGCCCGCGTTCGATTTCTCGGTCTGGGAGATGTGGGGAGCCTGGCTCTCCGGCGGGCGCGTGGTGATCGTGCCGCACGAGATCGCCCGCAGCCCGGAGGCGTTCCACGATCTCCTGGCTCGAGAGAGGGTGACGGTGCTGAACCAGACCCCCTCCGCCTTCCGCCAGCTCGCGCGCGCCGACGAGGAGCGCAGAGGGGGCGAACTCGCCCTCCGCTGGGTGATCTTCGGAGGGGAGAGGCTCGAGCCGTCCATGCTGCGCGGATGGTGCGCGCGGCGCGGCGACGAGCGCCCGGGGCTCGTCAACATGTACGGGATCACCGAGACGACGGTGCACGTGACGTGGCGGAGGGTCAGGTCGGCGAACACGCGGGATGGGACGGGGAGCCGGATCGGCCGGCCGCTTCCCGACCTGCGCGTCTACGTGCTCGACGCGGCGGGCCGGCCGGCGCCGATAGGCGTCCCTGGCGAGATCCACGTCGGCGGCGCCGGCGTGGCGCGCGGCTACCTCGATCGCGCCGGGCTGACGGCCGAGCGGTTCGTTCCCGACCCGTTCACGCGCCGCCCCGGGGCGCGCATGTACAGGAGCGGCGACCGAGGGCGATGGATCGACGGCGGAGACCTCGAGTACCTCGGGCGCCTCGACCACCAGGTGAAGGTGCGGGGATTCCGCGTGGAATGCGGAGAGATCGAGAGCGCCCTGGCGGAGCATCCCGGCGTGCGCGAGTGCGCCGTCGTCGCGCGAGACGACGACGGGGAAGATCGCCGGCTCGTCGCCTACGTCGTGGCGGCGGGCTCGAAGGGCGGTCCCGGCGTGGACGAGCTCCGCGCTCACCTCGGCGCGCTCCTTCCCGAGCACATGATCCCCAGCGCCTTCGTCCCGGTGGACCGGCTCCCCCTGACGGCGCACGGGAAGCTCGACCGTGCGGCGCTTCCGGCGCCCGAGGGGACGCGACCCGCGCTCTCCGTTCCCTACGCGCCTCCACGCGGGCGCGCCGAGGAGATCCTCGGGGAGGTGTGGCGCGAGGCGCTGGGGCTGGATCGGGTCGGCCGGGACGACAACTTCTTCGATCTCGGCGGCGACTCCATCCGGAGCATCCAGGTCCGGAGCCGGGCGCGGGAGCGCGGCCTCGCCGTCTCGATCCCCCAGATGTTCGGGCACCAGACCCTGCGCGGGCTCGCCGGCGTCGCGACACGGATCGACCCGTCCGCCGACGCCCCCGCCGGTCCCCCGCCCTTCGGTCTCGTCTCGGCGGAGGATCGCGCCCGGCTCCCGGAGAGCGCCGAGGACGCGTACCCGCTCTCGCGTCTCCAGGCGGGGCTCCGATACCACAGCGAGCGCAGCGAGGACTACACGGTCTATCTCAACTCGCTCCACGTCCGGGCGCGCTACGACGCGCGGGCGCTCGCGGACGCGCTCCACCGCCTGACGGCGCGCCATCCGATGCTCCGCACGTCGATCGATCTCGCGGGCTTCTCCGAGCCTCTCCAGATCGTGCACCGCGAATCCGAAGTCGTGCTTGCGCTCGTGGATCTGCGGCCCCTCGGGACCGCGGCGCAGGAGGAGACGATCCGCCGGTTCATCGAAGGGGAGATGCGCCGCCCGTTCGAGTGGAGCCGCGCTCCTCTCTTCCGGTTCCACGTCCACCTGCGAACCGAGAGCTCCTTCCAGCTCACGATGAGCGAGCCCTTTCTCGACGGCTGGAGCGTTGCAACCCTGCTGACGGAGCTCTTCACGCTCTACCTCGGCGGCGCGGCCGAGCCCGCGAGCGATCCGCTGCGGGCGACGTACCGCGACTACGTCGCTCTCGAGCGCGAGGCGATCGCCTCCGTCGACTGCCGCGGCTACTGGGAGCGCGCGCTGGCCCTCGAGGAGAGGCGGAAGCTCCCCTGTGCGGCTCCGGCCGGCCATTCGGGGCCGCCGCGCGTCCTCAGGATCGATCTCCCGATCGAGCCCGGGGTCGCCGAAGGCCTCAAGCGCGCCGCGCGCGAGGCCGGCGTCCCGATCAAGAGCGTGCTCCTGGCGGCGCAGATGAAGGTGCTCGGGCACCTGACCGGCGCCCGGAGACCGGTGACCGGGCTCCTTGCGAACGGGCGCCCGGAGACGGCGGACGGCGAGAGGATCGTCGGCCCGTTCCTGAACCTCGTCCCTTTCCGCGTGGACCTGAGGGGAGGGAGCTGGCTGGATCTCGTGAGGCGTGCCTTCGACGCGGAACGCGAGATGCTCCCCTACCGCCGCTACCCGATGGCGGATCTCAAGCGGATCGCGGGGGGCGCGGATCTCTTCGACACGGTCTTCAACTTCACCCATTTCCACATCTACCGGAGGCTTCACGCGCTCACCGGGTGCGAGGTCGTGGAGGCGACCGGGAACGAGAACACCTACTTCCCGCTCACGACGCAGGCGAACATGGACGAGGAGACCGGAGCTCTCGGCCTCGCATTCGATTTCCAGTCCCACGTCGTTGACGAGGGCTTCGTGCGCGAGGCGGCCGCCTGCTTCACGCGGGCCTTCGAGTCGATGGCGCGCGCCCCCGGCGAGCCGCACGCTTCGATCTCCCTCCTCTCCCCGCTTCAGCGCGCCGCGGCGACCTCAGGGTCGACGGAAATCCCGCGGTCGGGGACGGCGCCGCGGCGCCTCGACGAGTGGTTCGCCGGGGAGGCCTCGCGCCGGAGCGACGCCGCGGCCGTCGTGTCCGGCGCGGATCGACTCACGTACGGCGAGCTGAGGAGGCGCGCCGGCGCCGCGGCGGCGGGGCTGAGGCGGCTCGGCGTCGGGAGGGGCAGCTTCGTCGGGCTCCTGCTCGAGCGATCGGCGGACCTTCCCGTCGCCGCGCTGGCGGTGCTCGAGGCGGGAGCGGCCTACGTGCCGCTCGATCCGGAATACCCGCGCGAGCGCCTCACGTGGCTGATCGAGGACAGCCGTGCCCGCGTCCTGGTGGCGGGACCCGGCTCGAGGCACCTCCTCCCCACGACCGCGGCGGCGACGCAGGTCGTCACTCTTGAGGAGCTTTCGTCCGCGGCCGCCGGGATCGCCGAGGTCGCCGGGGAGAGGTCGATGCACCCGGACGATGCCGCGTACGTCATCTACACGTCGGGCTCGACGGGCGTCCCCAAGGGGGTCGTCGTGACCCACGCCAACGTGTCGAGCCTCATGGAGAGCGCGCAGGCCCGGTTCGGGTTCGGGGACGACGATGTCTGGACGCTCTTCCACTCTTTCTCGTTCGACTTCTCCGTCTGGGAGATGTGGGGGGCGCTGCTCCACGGCGGGCGGCTCGTGATCGCCCCGCACCGCGTGAGCCGATCGCCGGAGGAGTTCCTGAGCCTTCTGGAGCGGGAGCGGGTGACCGTGCTGAACCAGACTCCCTCCTCGTTCCTCCAGTTGATGCGCGCGGAGGCCGGGCGCCCGCGCGGCGATCAGGCTCTGCGATGGGTGATCTTCGGCGGCGAGGCCCTCGACCCGGCGAAGCTGCGCCCCTGGGTCGAGCGTCACGGCGACCGCTCGCCGCGGCTCGTGAACATGTACGGCATCACCGAGACGACGGTGCACGTGACCTGGCACGATGTGCGCCGCGCCGAGGTGGAGGCCGGCGGGGCCAGCGCCATCGGGAGGCCGCTCGATCATCTGCGCGCCTACGTGCTGGACGGCGAGGGGCAGCCGACTCCCCCGGGGGCGATCGGAGAGCTGTGGGTGGGGGGCTCGGGGGTCGCGCGCGGATACCTGAACAGGCCGGAGCTGACCGCCGAGAGGTTCGTCCCCGATCCGTTCGCGGCCGCGTCCGGAGCGAGAATGTACCGGAGCGGCGATCGGGCCCGGCGCCGGCCGGAAGGAGATCTCGAGTATCTGGGGAGGTCGGATCGTCAGGTCAAAGTGCGCGGATTCCGCGTCGAGACCGGTGAGATCGAGTCGGCCCTCGCCGGCCACCCGGACGTGGCGGCGAGCGCCGTCGTCGCGCGCGAGGACGAGGCGGACGATCGCCGCCTCGTCGCGTACTTCGTCCCGCGCGCGGGGGGCACGGTGTCCGGGACCGTGCTCCGGGACTTCCTGAAGGCGACTCTCCCCGCGCACATGGTCCCCGCCTCGTTCGTCCCGCTCGACGCGCTCCCCCTCACGGCGCACGGAAAGCTCGACACGCGCGCCCTGCCCGCGCCCGGCCCGGACCGCCCCCACCTCGCGGTGGCGTACGCGCCGCCGTCCGACGCGCTGGAGATCCGCCTCGCCGCGATGTGGCGGGACGTCCTCCGCCTCGACCGGATCGGCGTGCGCGACGATTTCTTCGAGCTCGGCGGCGACTCCATCCGCGCGACGCAGCTCGTCGCCCGCCTGCGCGAAGCGCTCGACACGGACATCCGCGTCGGGGCGCTCTTCGACGCGCCGACGATCGCGCAGCTCGCCGTCAGGATTCGCGCGGCGGCGAGACCGGTGCCGCCGGCGCGGTCCGACGGGTCGGCGACCGCGGCTGAACGGCGCGCGCCGAGCGATCGCCGGATCCCGCTCTCGTTCGCCCAGCGACGGCTGTGGTTCCTGGACCGGCTGGAGCCGGGGAGCGGGGTGTACAACGTGCCCGCGGCCCTTCGCCTGCGGGGATCCCTCGACGTTTCGGCCTTCCGCCGCGCGTTCGACGGGATCGTGCGCCGTCACGAGCCGCTCAGGACCACCTTCGGGGAGGAAGCAGGGGAGCCGTTCCAGATCGTCCACCCGGCCCCCGACGGCGACGCCCCCGAACCCGCGGCGGGCGTCCCGCGCATGGATCTCGTCGACCTCGGCGCGCTCGACCCCGTCCGTCGGGAGACCGAGGCGCTTGCGCTGGCGCAGGAGGAGGCGAGAGCGCCGTTCGATCTCGAGCGAGGGCCTCTGGCGCGCGCGCGGCTGGCGCGCCTGGGGGACGACGAGCATCTCCTCCTGATCAACTTTCACCACGCCGTCGCGGACGGGTGGTCCACCGGGATCTTCCTCGACGAGATGGCGGGGCTGTACGGGGCCCTGCGTGAAGGCCGTTCGTCACCCCTCGTGGCGCCCGTCTCGCGGTTCGCGGATCACGCCGCGGCGCAGCAGCGCGCGCTCGAGAGCGGCGCGCTCGACGCGGAGATCGCGTGGTGGAGGGAGGCGCTGGCCGGCGCTCCGGCGCTCGATCTTCCGGCCGACCGCCCCCGTCCCGCCCTTCCCAGCTTCCGCGGGGCGCGCGTCGCGGTCTCGATCGATCCTCAGATCGTCTCGGCGCTCCGGGAGCTGGGCCGCACATGCGGCACGACGCTCTTCATGACGTTGCTGGCGGCCTTCGAGACGTTGCTCCACCGCTGGTCGGGCCAGACCGACTTCTGCGTGGGGACTGCCGTCTCGGGACGTCCCCGCCGTCAGCTCGAGGGGACGATCGGGTTCTTCGCGAACACGCTCCCGCTCCGGGGGGATCTCTCCGGAGATCCCCCGTTCACGGAACTTCTCACGCGCGTCAGGCGGGGGGCGATCGAGGCGTTCGAGCGACAGGAGGTTCCGTTCGAGAGGATCGTGGAGGAGCTTCGACCCGCCCGAGATCTGAGCCGTCAGCCCCTCTTCCAGGTCATGTTTGCTTTCCAGCGCGCGGCGAGCGCAGCGCCCGGCTTCCCGGGGATATCCGCGACGTTCCTCGACCTCGATCCCGCGACGTCGAAGTTCGATCTCACCCTCTCGCTCGCCGAATCGGAGGGGGAGGTGGCGGGTATGCTGGAGTACAGCACCGATCTCTTCGACGCCGCGACGATGCGTGCGCTCGCGGGGCAGTTCGGGAGGCTCCTGCCGTCGATCGCGTCGACCCCTTCACGACGCCTCTCGGAGCTGGCCCTCTCGACGGACGAGGAGCGCCAGGAGCTCGTCCGCGCGGCCGCCACGAGCTGGGGGGTCGCCCTGAACGGAGGGATCGGGAGCGGGCCGTGGATGCCGCTCCACGAGCGCCTGGTGGACCGCGCGCGCGCGATTCCCGACGCCCTCGCCGTCGCCTTCCGGAATGAGCGCCTGACCTACCGCGAGCTCGAGGAACGCAGCGGGATCCTTTCGGAACGGCTCCGCGCGATGGACGCCGTGCGGAGGTCGCTCGTCGCGGTCTGCTCCGGACGATCCGTCGAGATGGTGGTGGGAATCCTCGGCACGCTCCGGTCTGGCGGCGCGTACGTGCCGATCGACCCCGCCTGGCCCGAAGCGCGCATCGCGGCCGTCCTCGAGGACGCGCGCCCCGCGGTCGTGCTCGCGACCTCGGCGGCGACCGGCCGCCTGCCGCGCCGCGGTCCGCCGATCTTCGTCCTCGACGGACCTCCGGCTTCTGGCGGGGCGCGGGAGGGGCGCGGCACCGCAGTGCGTCCCGGCGATCTCGCATACGTCCTGTACACCAGCGGGTCGACCGGCCGGCCGAAGGGGGTCGAGGTGACTCACGCCGGGCTCCTCCATTCCACCGCGGCCCGCGCCGACGTCTACCGCGAGCCGGTCGACCGCTTCGTCCTCGTCCCGTCGTTCGCCTTCGATTCGTCCGTCGCCGGGATCTTCTGGACGCTCCTCGACGGCGGCGCGCTGATCGTCGCGGCGGACGACGAGGTGTCCGATCCGCCGGCGCTCGCCCGCTTGATCGCCCGTCACCGCGCCTCGCACTTCCTCGGGATACCGGCGCTCTACGACGCGCTGCTCGAGGCGGCGTCCGGCGGCGAGCTCGACTCGCTTCGCACGGCAATCGTGGCCGGGGAAGCGTGTCCGGCGGAGCTCGTCGTCCGGCACGAGGCGAGGCTTCCAGGCTCGCGGCTCTTCAATGAGTACGGCCCCACGGAGGCCACGGTCTGGAGCACCGTCCACGAGGTCCGCGACCGGCGACCCCGCGCGAGAGTTTCGATCGGCCGCCCCATCCCCGGAGCTCGCGTCCACATTCTCGACGGCCGGATGGAGCCGGCTCCTTTCTGCGTGTCCGGGCAGATCGCCGTCGGCGGCGCCGGCGTCGCGCGCGGGTACCTGAACCTCCCCGATCGAACCGCCGAACGCTTCGTCCCCGATCCGTTCGCGGACGACGGCTCGCGGCTCTATCTGACAGGCGACGTCGGGAGACGGCTTCCCGACGGCACGATCGAGTTCCTCGGGCGGCGCGACGGACAGGTGAAGATCCGAGGCGTCCGCGTCGAAGCGGAGGAGGTCGAGGCGGTGCTCGCGTCTCACCCTGCGGTCGCGGAGGCCGCGGTGGTGGCGCGCCCCGCCGCCGCGGGCGAGGCGATCCTGGCGGCTTTCGTCGCCCCGCGCGACGGGGAGCGGATCGAGATCGCCGACCTGCGTCGATTCGCGGCGGCGCGGCTCCCGGCGGCGATGGTCCCCGGCGTCATCGTCCGCGGCGGCCCGCTCCCGCGCACCGGGACGGGCAAGCTCGATCGACGAGCGCTGGCGGCGATGCCGGTCGAGGCGGACGACGCAACGAAGGGGATCCCGCCGCGCGACCCGCTCGAGCGGTCGCTCGCGCGGATCTGGTCGGAGCTCCTCGGAATTCAGCAGGTGGGAGTCCTGAGCTCGTTCTTCGATCTCGGGGGACACTCGCTGCTCGCCGTCCGGCTGGCCGCCCGGATTGAGCGGGAAATCGGTGTGCGCCTTCCGATCGCCTCGTTCTTCCAGCACGACACCATCGCCGCCCTCGCCGCGTCGCTTCGCGAGTCCGAATCCGCCTCGGGGGCGACGGCGAGGGCGTTCGACGGAGCCCGGAGCGGAGCCTCGCGCTCCTCGCCGCGCATCGTCGAGCTCCAGCCGGCCGGAAAGACGCCCCCGCTATGGCTCGCCCACGGGATCGGGGGCGATCTGATGAGCTACGCGCCGCTCGTCCGTCGTCTCGGAGCCGGTCGCCGGATTCTCGGCCTCGAGTCCGGAGCCCTCACGGGAAACGGCGAGGTCGCGCCCTCTCTCGCCGAGATGGCCGAGCGCTACGCGCGGGAGGTGCGTCGGGCGCAGCCTTCCGGCCCCTACCGCCTCGCGGGCTGGTCGTTCGGAGGGGTGCTGGCGCTCGAGATCGCCGGAGCCCTCTCCCGGGGAGGCGCCGGCGAAGCGCTCGTCGCGCTCGTCGACGCCCACGCGCCGACCGGTGAATCCGCGAAGGGCGGCGGGGACGGGTCGTCGCCGCCCGGGCTCCTCGCGCCGGAGATGCTCGCCTGGCCGCCGGACGACACCTCGCGCTTGCAGGCCGAAGCCCTGTTCCGCGGGCACCTCGAATCGCTCGCGCGCCACAGGCCCGGCACGTTCCGCGGCCGCGCGCTCCTCATCCGGGCCGCCGCGGACGGCGTCGAGCCCGAGGATCCGACCCTGGGGTGGAGCTCGATCGCCGCCGGCGGCCTCGAGATTCACGATGTCGCGGGAGATCATTTCGACCTCGTCCGCGAGCCTGCGGTCCGTGCGGTCGCGGAGCTCCTGCGCGGCTGGCTCGATCGCGCCGACCGCGCCGCACGCTGAGGACCGCCCCCCTGAGACCCCGACGGCCGGAGGCGATCACCCCACGCCGCGAAGGGCGGCGAGGGCGGCCCGCTGGCTCTCCTCGGTCCCTCCCGCCGCCTCGATCACCTGTCCGTGAAGGGTCCCGACGGCCTCGATCTCGACCGCTGACAACGCGGGATGCCAGTACCTCGCGATGAGGACGACCCGCTGCGAGTCGCCGTCGTGCCTCACCTCGTGCTCGAACGAGTCGTTGAAGACGAGCCCTCTCCCCTCCACCCAGCTCCGGCTCTCCGCTCCGACCCGGATGAGGCAACCGGGAGGCACGATGACGCCCAGGTGAGCCGTGAGGAAGAAGTTGGCGGCGCCGCAGTGGGGGGCGATCCGCGCGCCGGGGCGAAGCGCGGAGAACTGCGCGGTGACCGGCTCGCCGAGATCGTAGCGGAAGATGTCGCGGAGGAGGCCCACCGTTCCGGGACAACGCTCCTCGGCGGAAGGTTCGTGCAGATCGTAGACGGTCCACTGCCCTGATTGCGGCGCGATCCGGAATTTCTCGGCGCGATAGGAGCGGCCGTCTCCGTGGACGTACGGGACGAATTCCGCCCGGGACGCGATCAGGCCGTCGAGCTCCTTCCGGACCGCGGCGAACCCTGCCTCGAGCCGTGGCATCCAGGGGACCACCTCGTCGGGCCAGGCGCGATCGTCGAGCCCCGGGAAGAAGTACAGCTCGGGGCGCTGAAGGGGATCGCCCACGGGACGTGGGGCCCTCCCGAGCACCATGCGAACGAACTCGCCCACGCGCTCGAGCGGAGCCTCGCCGTGCTGCCGCCGCAGTTCGGCGAGCGTCCCGAGCAGGGCCGACTCGAGGGCTTCGCGAGGGATTGGAGACATCGTTCGGGCTGGGGGTCCACCGGATGTTCGCAGGGAGCCTCGCACACGCCGGGCTCCCGCGTCCACGTCCTCAGGGCCGCCCCGAACGGAACGCGGACCCGCGCTCACCGATCGAACACGAAGTTCTGCGACTTGAGGCCCCGAAGCTCGATCGTCCAGGCGCTGCGGGCCGTGAGCGAGTAGCCGAACGCCGTGAGCTTGCGCTCCGCCCATGTCGTCTCCGCGTCCCCGCGGCGCGTCACCTCGACGAGTATCGATCGGAGCCTCCCCGACGCGAGAATCGCCGCCGCGCCGTCGAGGATCCTCTCCTCGATCCCGTCGACGTCGATCTTCAGGAGCGTCGGATGCGGGAGGCCGTGCGAGAGGACGAGACGATCGAGCGTCGTGGCGACCGTTCCCTGCCGGATCGTGGGCGGCTCGCTCCGCAGCTCGCTCGGAGCGCCCAGCGAGTGCAGCGCGGACCCCGGCTCCTGGCCGTAGACGTGGAAGAGCTCGAACGACTCGCGGTCGGAGAGGGCGAGGCTGCACGGCGTCACGTTCTCGAGCCGGTTGATCAGTATGTTCCTGGTCAGGCTCGAGAAGCTGTGGGATTCCGGCTCGAACGCGTAGACGCGGCACCCGGGCCTGAGCTTCGCGGCGTAGAGGGAGTAGAGCCCGACGTTCGCCCCGGCGTCGAAGAGGACGTCGCCGTCCACGAGGCGCCCCCGGAGCCACTCGATCGTCTCGGGCTCCTTCGTGGCGTAGGTGTCCGCGCGATAGTGCTCGCTGGAAGAGGAGACGGCGAGCGCGACCCGGACGCCGCCGACGCGGCACCGCCTGACGGGAAGGAGAAAGCGCCGCGCGGTGCGCACGACGTGCCGGCCCTCCCAGTAGACGATCGACGGGAGTTCGGCGAGGACCCGTTTCACGCGAGCGGCGCGGTGCGTCACGGGCATCCCTCCCATGGACCCGGCTCCGGCCGGGGAAGCCCTGAGCCTGACGGTTGAACTCGTGGGAGGGTAGACGCCGGCCGGCCGGTTCGCGAATCGTGCGGGACGAGTCCCATTGCCCGGACGGCACGAGTCGCCGTACACTTCCCCCGCCTTCCCTGCAGGATTTCAGGTGACGACCGAATCGCCAAGGAGGTCCCCCGTGCGCCCGCCGCCCCGCGCGATCCGATCCCTTCTTCCCGTCGTGCTCGTCCTCGCCGCGCTGCCGGCCGCCTCCCCCGCCCTCGCCGCCCCCACGGTTTTCCGCGAGGTCTTCCATCGTCCTGCGCACGCGCAGGCCGGCGCCCCCGTGATGTTCGAGGTGAGCGATCTCGCGACCCCCGTCCACGTCTTCTTCACGAAGGCGTCGGGCGGCACCGTCGAGGCGACGCCGGTCACCGTGGATCTCGTCCGCGGCCTCGTCATCACGCATGTCCCGGCGACGGCCGGGGACGGCGACGTCGTCGTGCGGGCGAACGGCGTGGATTCGACCGGCTTCTACTTCAGGGTCGACTTCTCCCCCTTCGCGCAGGGGAGCGACACGGTGACCGGCACGGTGAAGATCGGATCGGGGAGCGCCGTGAGCGGCGCCCTCGTCGTGCTTCTCGAGGACGCATGCGGCGAGTTCGTCCTTCGTGATTTCACGGGGACGGATCCCAACGGACGCTACACGCTCCACAGCCGCGCCGGAAGCCATCTCGTTCTGACTTTCCCTCCGAACACCGCCGGACTCGCGAGCGGATCGGCGCCGGTCACCACCTCGCCGACCCCCGCGACGGCGAACATCGTCCTGGAGGCGGGAACGCTCGTCACCGGCACCGTCCTCGACTCGGCGAACGCGCCTGTCGGCGGCACGCGCATCACGTTCGACCTCGAGAGCGGCTCCGGCCACGAGGAGGCGGTCGCCGACCCGAGCGGCGACTACTCGGTCCGCCTGGCCGGCGGCCTCTGGACCTTCACGATGAGCCCCCCGGTGGGGGACACCACGCACGCCTTCCTCTCGACGCAGGTCCTCGTCTTCGGCTCGAGCCTCCCGGTCGGAGGGCTCAAGCTCGCGAAGGGGGTGCCGATCTCCGGGACGTTCACGCGCGCCCTCGACGGCACGCCGATGGCGGGAGCGGAGGTCTTCTCGGTGACGACCAGCCCCTGCTGCCCCGACAACGACAGGAAGACGACCGCGGGGGACGGGAGCTTCTCGATCATCGCTCCCATGAACAGCACCAGCACGCTGAACGCCGACCTCGACCCCGAGGTCGCCCTCATCGGGCCGACGGTGATGGACGTGGCCGTCGCCTCGGTGGGGATCACTCAGGACCTGACCGCCGAAGAGGCGGTGACGATCTCGGGGACGCTGGCCGACAAGAGCGCGAAGGGGCTGCGGGACGTGACGGTGCTTGCGACGCACGCGGCCGGACTCTTCGCGACCGCCGCCACGAGCTGCCCGGACGGCACCTACAAGCTCCACGTCCTGCCGGATCCCAACGGCTTCTTCATCAAGACGGGGCCCCCCAACCCGCGGACGACCGCCCCGGTGATGACCTTCAAGTCGTGGACCAACGACCCCAACGGGACCTTCTTCCCCTGCGAGGCGGACCCCGTCCCCGCCACGTCGCCGTCGACCCCGATGACGGGCGTGGACTTCATCCTCGGCCTCGCGGCGAAGGCCAAGGGGAGGGTCTCGACCCAGACCGCGTCCTGCACCGACGATCTCGGGACCTTCGGTCTCATGGTCGACGACGGCGTCGATCACGCGTGCTCACTGGGCGATCTCGATCCGAACTCCCTCTTCGGAGGCGGCTTCACGCTGATCGGCCTCCCTTCGACGAGCGACCTTCCGTCGCTGCGCGCCTGCTCCATGCTTCCCGGGTTCGACGCTCAGTGCTACAACATGAAGACCTTTCCGGATTTCGACCCGATCACGATCCCCCCCGGCGGCGTCAAGACCGGCCTCGACCTCTGCGTGGCGCCGTGCACGCCGACGACCTGGTTCCAGGACCTCGACGGCGACCACCACGGCGATCCGGGCAGCACGCAGTTCGAGTGCAACCAGCCCCCCGGCTACGCGGCGGTGGGCGACGACTGCAACGACGCCGATCCGAACATCCATCCGGGAGCGGCCGAGATCTGCAACGACGTGGACGACGACTGCGACGGCAACGTCGACAACTTCACCTCCCACTGCGGCGCGGGTGCCTGCGCCTCGACGGGAACGTGCGCCGCCGGCGTCGACTCGTGCGTGGCGGGGACCCCCACCGCCGAGGTGTGCAACGGCGTCGACGACAACTGCAACGGCCAGGTGGACGAGGGGAATCCCGGCGGCGGCGCCGCGTGCGCCACGGGGCAGCCGGGGGTCTGCGGCCCCGGCATGCAGACGTGCACCGGCGGAGCGCTCATGTGCGTCCGCACGACGAACCCCTCGCCCGAGGTCTGCGACAATCTCGACAACAATTGCGACGGGACGGTCGACGGCTTCGCGACCGCCTGCGGCTCGGGAGCCTGCGCGTCCACCGGGACGTGCGTCGCGGGCGCCGACTCGTGCATGGCGCTCACGCCCCAGACCGAGGTCTGCAACGGCATCGACGACGATTGCGACGGGATGACGGACGAGGGGAACCCGGGGGGCGGCGCCCCCTGCGCCACCGGGCTGATGGGGGTCTGCTCACCGGGAACGGAGACCTGCACGAACGGTTCGCTCCAGTGCGCGGCTCTCATGACGCCCACCGCGGAGGTCTGCGACAACCTCGACAACGACTGCGACGGGACGGTGGACGGCTTCGCGACCTCCTGCGGAATGGGGCGCTGCGCGGCGGCGGGGAGCTGCGTGGCGGGAAGCGATACGTGCGCCGCTGGGGCGCCGGGGACCGAGGTCTGCGACGGCGTCGACGACGACTGCGACGGCCAGGTGGACGACGTCTCCGGGGGGTGCACCCTCTTCGTCGCCGGGCCGCTTCCGGGGGAGCCGCTCGACTGCACGTCGCCGTTGACGTCCCAGCCGACGATCACCTGGAACGTGGACCGCTACGACAAGTTCAAGGTCTTCATCTCGACGATGCCCACCTTCCCGTCGTCGGCCCGGGTCACGAGCGGGAGCGCGCTCATCGTCACGGGATCGTGGCACGTGAAGGCGAAGGCGTGGAACTCGATCTGCAAGAAGGCGGTCAACGGCGGATCGCTCTTCATCCGGATCCAGGGAATCGACAACCTCGCGCCGAGGACCGACCCGCTGAAGAAGTTCATCAGCCCGGTGACGGTGGCGGCGGTGGTGAAGTAGGCGGCTACGGCGAGCATGACATCTGATGCGCCATGCGTTAGCATCAGCGCATCATGAGAACGACCCTCGACATCGATGCCCCGGTCCTGAAGGAGCTGAAGCGCCTTCAGCTGCGTGAGAGGAAGTCGCTCGGGCGACTCGTCTCCGACCTCCTTGCGGTGGCCTTGAAGAGGAACCCATCAAAGTCGGAGGGGCCGGTGGAATTCCACTGGACCGCCCGCCGCATGGGGTCGCGAGTCGATCTCGCCGACCGGGAGTCCATCTTCGAGCTCATGGAGCCGCCGCCGGCGCGAGGAAAGCGGCGCCGGTGAGCTTCGCAGTCGACGTCAACGTCCTCCTCTACGCCAGCGATTCGGCGAGCGAGCGGCACACCCGCGCGATCCGGTTCCTCCGGGAACGGGCGCGGGGCGGAGAGGTCATGTGCCTCGCCTGGCCCACGATCCTCGGTTACCTCCGCGTCGCGACCCATCCATCGATCTTCGACGAGCCCCTCACCCACACGGAGGCGGTCTCCAACGTGGCCGCGCTTCTCGCGCTCCCCCACGTGCGCGCCCTCTCGGAGGAGGAAGGGTTCTGGCCGGTGTACAGGTCGGTGAGCAGCGGAGTGCCGATCCGGGGGAACCTCGTACCCGACGCGCACCTCGCCGCCATCCTCCGTCAGCACGGGGTGACGGTCCTCTACACGGTGGATCACGACTTCCGCAAGTTCGACTTTCTCGACGTGCGCGATCCCTTTGGTTGATGCGGCGGCCCCGGGACCGGCGTCCCTGACCGCTGTTTCGCTCCCTATGGCCCTCCCCACTGCGACCGCGCGGCCGCCGTCACGATGGCGTCGCACTGCTTGCCCGTGAGGAGACCTGTCTTCCTGAGCGCCCCGCACGCGTTGTCGACGCAGGAGACGAAGGCCCCGTGTCCCTGCCATGACGCTTTGGGGTCGAAGGTCGGTCCGCTGGCACAGTCCTGATCCCACGGATCGCCGGGGATGTCGAGGCTCGGCGTGCCGGGGACGCCGGGATGGACATTCGCGCAGGCCGCGACTCAGGCGATTCCCATCACGAGTGCGGCCTTCGACCCACTGCGTGTGCGCGACATCCCGCCGATGAAGGATTCATCGGACGGGCGTGTCGTCGAGGAGCGGGTCGCGCCAGAGCGGTAGACTGGGGAGTCGCACAAGGAGGGCTTCGATGCTCGACAAGCGGATACGGGTTCTCATCACGGCGGTGGCCGTCGCAACTTTTTCGGGCGCGCTCTCCTCGTCCGCCGAGCCGCCCCAGGCCGAGCGGCCGCAGGAGCTCGCCCAGGGAATTCGCGATCTGAACCGATCGATTCAGGAGATCGCCTCGCTGCTCCGCGAGCAGCTCAAGAAGCAGCAGACGGATCTCCTCATGAAGCGCGTCGACATCAAGGAGCGCGCGCTCTCGGCCCGGGAGACGGAGCTCCGAGGCGCCACGGCCGAGCGAAACGGCCTTGGCGACGCGTTGAAGGGGATTCAGGCCCGGAGCGAGCAGCTCGGCGAGGAGATCGGCCGGGAGGAGCGGCCCGGAGCGCGCAAGCCGGACAGCGAATCCTCCCGCGAGCGGGCCGGACTGGACCTGCAGGAAAAGCTTTTCAAGGACAAGCTCGCGGCGGCCGAGCAGCGGGTCTCCGAGCTGGAGAACGACGTCGCCAGGTATCGCGACGAGATCAGGACGTGGGAGGAGCTCGTCGATTCACAGCTCGGTCTGCGATAGGCTGCCCACGCCATGCCACTTCCCTCCCGGCCCCGGGAAGGGCTTCACGTAGATCTCGCCGCGTCCCGACTCGTTGGACGCGTACGCGATCCACCGCCCATGGGGAGAGAATCGCGCGTTCGACGTCCACCTCAAGCCCGGCACCGACTGGGCGTACGACATCTCCCCCGACGGGCAGCGATTCCTCCTGAACGTCGCGCTCCGGGATGAAACGCCCGCCACGATCACACTCGTCCAGAACTGGGCCGCGCAGATCAAGAGGTGATCGGCCTAATTCTGAAATGTGCTCCGGCACTGAAATCCGTACGCGAGGCTCCCCCACTCGTCCGAGCTCGTGAGGATCGAGATCAGGCCGTCGCCGTTGACGTCGACGGGCATCGGCGGGCCGAAGAAGCCGTCGCAGTTCCAGTCGATCGGACCGCTCGCCGGCGCCCTCACGAGCTGGCCGAAGCAGACGTGCCACGCGATGTCCCGGTTGAAGGGTGGCGACGTCACCCCGAGCCCGACGGACTCGTCGAGGAAGCCCTCGTCGAGCCACGGCTCGACGCCGTAGCTGAAATCGACCCGGACCGGCAGATTCGGATCCAGCGGGCCGAGCGTCCCCGGGATGGCGGCTCGCTCGATGCCGCCCAGCTCGTACGCGAAGTTCATGGAGCTCACGTGGTTCGGCTTGAGCGGGACATCCGCATTCGAACAGATGGAGGCCGCGTTGGGATCCCCCGCCCCGCCGTGGCACAGCCCGAAGTTGTGGCCGAGCTCGTGCATGAGCGTTCCGGCCTCGGCCCTGACTCTCTGGTCGGGTGACGAGAACGTGAGGCTTCCCAGGGACATGACGCTGTCATTTCCGTAGATCTCCCCCATCCCGCTTCCTCCCTCCGTGGAGGAGTTCCCGCCGCAGCTGTCGTGCCCGAAGACGGCGTAGTGGTACCCGATTCTCCTGCGCGGATCGAAGTTCGCGGGGTCCCCCTTGTAGACGGGGCCGTAGAAGCTCACGGCGTCCGGCAGCGTTCCGCACGACCCGGTCGGGGAGGCGTCGGGGAAGGTGATGAACGCGTGGTGGGGGACTTCCGACAGAAAGGGATCGATGTGGAGCGACATCCCGGCCCTGTCGAAGGCGGCCACCACGGCCTCGAGGGCGTTCGGGTCCGGAGCGTGGCTCACGGTCTCCGATCCGCTCGGCGCCATGTAGTCGATTTTCAGGTAGATGTCCTTCCTGTTGTCGCCTGCAGGGGGCTCGTGCCAGATCAGGTCCCCGTCGGAATCGCTGACCTCCCCGTCGCAGTTCAGGTCCACGCCCGCCGTTTGGTTGGCTCCGGTGTAGGGGTCGGTGAGCGCCGTCTCCCACGCCTCCGGCAGGCCGTCGCCGTCATTGTCCTGTCCCGCGCACGAAGGCTCCGCCGGCGGCGGCGCCCCCGGCTGGAGCGTCCCCGCGCAGCGCGCCGACGCGCACTGTGAGCGGTCGTAGTGCCGGCACGAGCCCGTCGCCCCGCCCGCCGAGGCGACCGGCACGCAGAGGTCGGTCGTGCACCCCATCCCGTCATTGCACGTCTGGCCGCATCCCCCGCAGTTCGTGATGGACGCAACCCGCGCGTAGCCCGGCATCACGTCGGCCCCGCCGAAGATGTCCGGCGAGTTGGACTGCGCCAGGTTGGTGGGCGCCTCGCAGCCGTTCGCGACCGCGCCGTCGCAGTCGCCGAACCCTGTCAGGCACCCGGCGACGACGCACCGTCCGCGCGAGCACGCGGGCACGGCGTTCGGCAGGTTGCACGAGGCCTCGCTCCCCGGATTGTCCGTGATGCCGTCGCAATCGTTGTCGATGCCGTCGCAGATCTCGGGCGGGTTGTAGACGCACGGGCTGGTGACGACGTAATAGAAGATGTTCCCGGTTCCCGGCGTGTCCGAGAAGGTGTGTCCGTTCGACTCCCCGACGAAGTTCCCGGGCGCGACCACGGACCCCTTGAGCGACGAGCGGTAGATCGAGAAGATCGGATCGCCGCCGATCCAGTCCAGCCGGATCTGGCCGGGACCCGTCCCCGGGGAGGCCGCGAGCGTGACCCCGTCGAAGCCGGCGGCGGCCCATGACGGAGCGACCATCGCCAGGGCGAACGCGAGCCATGCCGCCCGGATCTTCGCGACGGCCCGGTGATTCAAGCGACGGTGCTTCATTCGATCTCTCCTCTCCTTCGGCGGGTCGTCCCTCTCGGGATTCTCGGCTCCCGCGGCAGCCCTATGAGTACCATCGAACCCCCGCCGCGGGCAGAGCATGAACATGCTGGGATTCGAGGGCCCGGGTCGAACATCAACTGACCGGACCGCGATGCCGGCCGAGAGCCGGGCGGGCTCGAGACGGCGTATCAGGTCATGACGCATCCGACGACCTTCCTCGTGAACAAGCGGGGCGTCATCTGCGAAAAGTTCGAGGGGTTCGTCGCGCCCGAAAAGCTCACCGGGGCAGTGGAGAAGCTCTTGAAAGAGCCGTGAGCGAAGCCCCGATCGCGTGGAGGCGATCGGGGCTTCCTTCAGTGTTCCCCGGTCCTCAGTTGCACGCCGTCGGGGTCTGGCTGGCGGTCGCGTCCCTGTTCCCGTTGCCGTAGCTCCCCGTCCCATTGGGGCAGGCGTTCTGGGCGCGGATCATGAAGTAGATCGCCTGGCCCTGGGTCGGACCCGGATTATTGTACGTGAACGAAGGGGTCGTCAGGTTGTCGAGAGCGCAGCTTCCGGTGGCGAAGCTCCCCCCGGGCCGGAGCGCGTTGGCGGAGCCCGAGAAGACGTCGTAGACCGTCCCGCTCCCTGAAGTCGGGGCCTGATCGGTCCAGGTGAACTGGAGCCCCCCTCCGGCGATCTCCGTGACGTCCAGGTTCGTGATGTCGGCGGGCGGCGCGAAGACCGTCCCGTTCGTGGGAGCGCAGTCGCAGGCGTCCCCCACCCCGTCGCGGTCGCCGTCGGCCTGGCCGGGGTTCGAGACCCCCCGGCAGTTGTCGAAGAAGTCCGGGACGCCGTCCCCGTCGGTGTCGCCGACGAGCGCGAGCGCGAACTCGCCGAGCATCGGCGTCTGCGTGCTGACCTGCATCATCGCCGGATCAAGCATCGTCGGGAGCGGCTCCCAGGCTCCCGAAGCCGGGTTGTAATGCACGAAGCTCATCTGCTCCTGCTGCATCGGCCCGAAGCCGGACTCCTCCGTGAAGCTGGCGGTGAGCGTCATCGGGATGTCGAGCATCGTCGCCTCGATCGGACCCGGCGACGCGAGGCTCTGCCCGAAGAGGCGCACGTCGAAGCTGGCCGCCGGGAATCCCAGAGGCTCGTCGCGGGACGGGGCGTCTCGCGGCGTGTACTGACCCTGGGGGTTCGGGATCGACCCTGTCGCTCCCAGGGGGATGTCGATCACGAGGCTCATCCCCTGAAGACCCCCGAGCCTGACGCCGATCGGCTGGGCGCAGTTTGGACAGAAGGTGGTCCCGTTCCACTCGTACGCGCCGGAGTCCCAGTTCGCGAACTGCGGGCGCGAGACGCCACGCTGGTCCCTCGGCGGGCCCGCGGCGCGCCCGTAGTCGTAAGCCGGATCCCCGGGCATGATCGCGTACGTGAAGCTGCGGCCGCCGTTGCCGGCCAGGGGTCCCAGAATCGAAACGGGTCCCAGATTCAGGTCGCACCCCTTGCCGATCTTGTTCGTCCCCGAGTTCAGGCCGCAGGAGTTGCCGGCTTCGACGTTCGATCCAAAGCCGGACACGCCTGCGTTGCAATCCTGATCGCTCTTGAGGGACCAGTTCCCCGTCAGGATGTCCTTCTGGCACACGGCGTTGTTCGACAGGATGGCGCTGTTGAGGATCGCAAAGCCGGTCGCGGGGTTCTCGATGTAGATGCCCTGCGCGATCGCCATCTCACCGACGTTGTCGGCGACGGTGCTGTAGTACAGCCACACGGTGCCGCTCTGGATGTAGACCCCGCCCCCGCCGACGGCGCCGCACACGGTGGCATCCAGGCATGCCGTATTCTCCGCGACCGTGACGTTCTGCATGAAGGATTTTCCGCCGGCGAGGAAGAGACCGCCGCCCCTGTTGGCGTCGTTGAAGTAGACGCCGCTGTCCTCGAGGCCGACATTGGCGGGCGCGTTCGCGACGTAGAGCGCGCCGCCGTACGGGGCCGCATTGGCCGAGAAGACCATCTCCCTGCCGGTGAACGACCCGGCGACGTAGGCTCCCCCTCCGTACAGGCCGTGGGAGCCGTTCCTGACGATGAAGCGGCTCATCACGGCCGAGATGCTCGGCTCGACCGTGATGCCGCGCCGATACTTCTGACCGTCAATCACGGACATGGCTTTCTGGGGCTGCGTGTTGAAGCCCGAATCCCATGCACCGGAGATCGTCAGGCTCTTGGTGACGTCCACGACGGGGACCCCCTGCGGGCTCTTGGGAATCGTGTAGGTGCCCTCGGCGACGAAGATCGCGTCCCCCCCCTGAGCTTCGCTGATGGCGCCGTTGATCGTCTTGCACGGAGTGTTCTTCAGATTGCAGGTGTTCGCGTCGCTCCCGAGCGTCGACACGTACCACGCGTGCGGCGGGATTTGGTTCTCGACCGCGCCGACGTCGCAGGCGGGGCCGAAGGGTCTCGCGTTGCCCGGTTGATCGAAGGCCGGGCAGTTCGGATCGCCCGCGTCGATGGCGGGGCTGAATGGATTTCCCGCCGACGGCAGATGCGTCTTCGTGAAGCCTCCGTTGTTCTGGAGCGGGCCGAGATTCGGATTGACGTTGACCAGATCGTTGTTGAGGGCGCTGAAGCCGCAGCTGCTGTCGCTGGAGAGGTTGTGGCCGTTCGAGACGATCGGGCCGTTGCACTGCGGCCCCAGGCCCTGGGCGACGATGGTGTTGCGAACGCCGACCGATGTCGCAGCCCCGGCGTTGTAGATCCCCGAGCCGAACGCGAAGCCGCTGTTCAGGTCGAACGTCACGGAGTTGAAGTCGGCCGTGCCGCCGTTGTTGTAGAGACCTCCGCCGAACGTCGCGGAGTTCCCGCTGAAGGTGCTGCTCACGAACGTCGCGCTCGCGCCGGACGTGTTGAAGACGGCGCCGCCGCTGGTGGCCGAGTTCCCGCTGCAGGTGGAGTCGGTCGCGACGAGCGAGCCGGTGTTGTAGACGGCTCCGCCGGACCCCGCGTTGTTGTTGATGAGGCCCACCTGCTGAAGCGTGAGCGTGCCGTTGTTGACGATGGCGCCGCCGTTGCCGGAACCCGCGTTGAAGGACTTCACGTTCAGCCCGGCGAGCTTGAGCGAGACGCTCGAGGAGACCTGGAACGCCGGCCCGTTCCCAACAGCCGCGTCGATGCTGATCCGGGCTCCGCCGTCGATGATGGTGTCGACGGCGATCGCGATCGGCTGAGTGATCGGAATGGAGACGAGGCCCGCGCCGCAGCTGAAGCTGACCGTGCCCCCCGGCGGGTTCAGGATGGCGTTCCTGAGGGCCGTCTCGTCGCACGGGGTGTTGTTGAGGCCGACGGTCACCGTGTTGGCGTCGGCTGGGGACGTGGACAGGATCGCGAAGACCATGGCCGCCGCGAGAACGCCCGCGGCCGAAGCCGGCTTTCGGTTCGAATGCATGATGTGACCTCCACTCTCTCCCCTCGGGTGGCGGCCAGTGTCCGAGCCCCCGAGGCGCGTTTCCTTCGACGCGCAACACTACCGGAGGCCGGCGAGGTGCGGCAGAGCATGGACATGCTGGGATCTGAGGCAAAGAAAAAGCCCCGAGCCGCGCCAACTTCGCGCCGACTCGGGGCGATCTTCGCGTGAATCTTCAGGTACGCGGGCTCGTCACCGGATGATCATGCTCCGCGTCGCCCCCGAGGGAAGAGCGACGACCTGGATGGTGCGGGCTCCCTTCATCTGCGTGATGCTGATCGGGAAGGTGTAGCTGGCGGCCATCCCGGTGCCGGTCGCCGTCGCCTGGACCGTCCCGAGGACCGTCACTCCCCTCTTGCCGACCGACTCGATCCGGTAGGACGTGGTCGTGATCTCGCCCGACCCCTTCCACGAGATCGACACGACCCCGGTTCGCAGGCGGACAGCCGTCAGATCGATCGGCGTCTCCGAGGCGAGGGGTGCGGCGATGCAGGAGGGAGGCGACGCGACGTCGTAGCCGAGGTCGCCGCAGTGACCGAGGCGGCAGTTGGCGACGGAGACCGTCGAGGTGTCCGGCTCGTGGCCGAAGTACGTGTGGAGCCTGACGCACGTGCCGGCGGGGACGTGAATCAGCGCCGAGTTGTCCGGATTGTGATGCGTTTCGGCCGCGCTCCACCCGCTCGGGTTGAGCGAACCGATGGGGTTGTTGGGATCGACCGGTGTCTGCGACTCGACGACGTACCGGACCAGCGGCCCCACCTCGGCCGTCCCCATCCCGCCCGAGACGGTGGCGTTCGTCGAGGGGCGCGTGGCGTTGTCGGAGTAGATGACGGCGTCGTTCCAGCCGAGCAGCACGTTCCGGCCGTTCGGCACGTCGTTCGGATCCGATCCCACCCCGCGGACGAGGCCGAGGGGATCGGCCGTCCCCTTGACCCCGGGGACCGACTGCCACGGGACGACGTTTCCCGCCCCGGTGATCGGGTTGACCTGTCCGGTCGACACGTCCGTGAAATCGTAGAAGCCCGGGCGGACGCCACTGAGGACCGTTCGCTGCAGCGTGGAGACCGCCGCGACCGCGAAGTAATTCCCCGTTCCCTCGCGCAGAAGGACCATCATCGGCGAGTCCTGGATCCAGCGGCCGCTCGGAACGAAATCCGTATGTCCGCTGTCGGTCCAGACCTGCACGTCGAAGAGCGGGTTCAGGAAGCCGTCAAAGGTGTCCGGCAGCGCGGCGTCACGCGGGTTGTCGACGCATCCGTCGATGCCGGTGTTGCCCCAGTTGTTGCTCCGGAGGCAGACGGACCCCGGCCCTGGCGCGTTCGTGAAGAGCGGGGCGAGAAACGCGTGCGCGTCGCGCAGCTCCGGCTTCCAGTTCCCCTGATCGTTTCCGTTGAACTCGCCGCCAGCCCCGATACCCGTCCCCGCGGTCCCCGACGCGTCGTTGAGAGTCTGGTTCCCGAACCCCACCTGCCAGAAGACCGCCGTGATGTTCGTGGGGACCTCGTTCGGGTCGAAGGTGACGGGGAAGGGGGCCGGATCGAACCAGGCGGTCCCCGCGCACTGGAAGATCGCCTCGCCGCCGAAGATGTGGCGACAGTTCGCCCGCGCCACCCCCCAACCGAAGCCGAGAACGGCCACGACCGCGAGCATGGATCCCACCGGACGCATCGCTCTCATAGTCCCTCCTTGTCATGCGGACGACGCGCTGGATGAGAATACGACCACCGACATGAACAGGCCATCTCGATGTTCTCCGTGCCACGAGCGGGGTTCCGTGAAACAGCGCGGAGCTCACCAACTCCGAGTGGGGAGCGACCGGATCGATGTGACCGATTATCCGGAGCCGGCAGAGCGCGCGCCTAGAGCAGCGTCCCGTGGAGGATCAGCATCCCGACCGAGAAGTAGATGACCAGACCGGTGACGTCCACGAGGGTCGCGACGAAGGGCGCCGAGGACGTCGCCGGATCGAACCCCAATCGCCGGAGGATGAAAGGGAGCATCGAGCCGGAGAGCGTCCCCCACAGCACGATGCCGATGAGCGAGCACCTCACCGAGGGCGAGCGCGCGGATCACGAGCGTCGAGGCCTGCGAGCCGGAGTTGCCGCCGCTCGAGATGATGAGGGGCACGAAGAGCGCCAGGACGACGGCGCGCTCGATCTCCTTCTCGAAGAAGCCCATCGCCGTCGCGGTCAGCAGCTCGCCCAGGAAGAGGACGACGAGCCACCCGGCCCGCTTCTTCACCATGCGGCCGAACGAGATGTCCATGTAGGGCTCGTCGAGGGCCTCCGATCCTCCGATCTTCTGGATCTCACGGGTCGCCTCGGCCTCGGCGACGTCGAGGACGTCGTCCGCGGTGACGATGCCGATGAGAACGCCCTGGGAGTCCGTGACGGGGAGCGCCGGCAGATCCGCGCGGCGGAAGTCGGCAACCGCCTTCTCCCGCGTGTCGGTCGCCGCGAGGGCGACGAACCGCCGGTCCATCAGGTCCGAGACGGCTCTCGTCACCGGCGCGAGGAGGAAGCTCCGCATCCGGATGTCGTCGACGAGCACCCCGTGGGCGTCGATGACGTAGACCATGTTCAGCGTCTCGCTGTCGTGCCCGTGCTCGCGAACGTAGTCCAGCACCTGACGGACCGACCAGTTGGGCCGGACGGCGACGTAGTGCGGCGTCATCAGCCGTCCCACGCTCCGCTCCGGGTACCCCAGAAGCTTGACCGCCACCGCCCGCTCCTCGTCCGTGAGGAGCGTCAGCAGCCGCTTCGTCGCCGCCCCGGGGAGCTCCTCGAGGAGCATCGTCCGGTCGTCGTCGGCCATGGCGTTGAGAATCGTGGCGACGTCCTCGTGCGCGAGCGCCTTCAGCAGGCCGCTCTGCGTGGCGCGCGACAGGTACTCGAACGTCGCCGTCGCGAGGGGGCGCGGTAGGCATCGGAACAGCAGCGCGCGATCGTCCGCGGAGACCTCGGTGAGAAGCGTCGCGATGTCGGCCGGCGACGAGTCGTCCAGCTTCTTCCGCACGGTCATGAGATCGCGGGCGCGGACCGCGGCTTCGAGCTCGGGATCGAGGGGGCGCATGGGGGTGTTGTTCTCCGGGACTGACGGAATCACCGTGAGGGGGACGGCGCCCCCCGAACGCAGGAAACCCCGAGCCTCGCCGTGACGGCGACGGCTCGGGGCTCGTGAGAGCAGACCTAGGGCGATGTCGGTGACGGATTGTTCTTGATCGACTGGCAGACCAGCTTGCACTCGGTCAGCCCGGCCGCGCAGGTGGCCTTGCAGTTCGTGACGCAGGGCGTCACGCAGCTGGTGACGTTGGCGCACAGGTCCTTGCAGTCCGTGTTGCACTGCGCGTTGCAGATCTGGTTGGCCGCATTGCAGGTCTTGATGCAGGTGGAGTAGTCGCGGCCGGCTTCGCTGGCTCCCGCCAGGCCCGCGACGACGACGAACAGCAGCGCCGCTCCCGCGATCAGCGCGTTGTGTCGGACGTGGTTCATGCATTCACCTCTGTCTGGACGAGACACGCCCCTTCGAGAAAGCGCGGGGCGGTGTCCCAGATTACCCGGATATCCTCATCTGTCAAGGATCTTCACCCATCGATCCCTCTCGCGGAGCTCCCGGCGCCCCTCAGAAGTTGTAGCGGGTCGTGATGCCGAAGGTTCGAGGCTGGTTCGTCAGGTAGCCGAGGCGGGCCAGCGTCCCGCGCTCGCGGTCCAGCGCCAGGAGGGCCAGCTGGTTCGTCGCGTTGTTCACGTACGCCGAGATGTCCCACTTCACGCGCCGCAGGCCCACGCGGAAATTGAGCAGGTCGTAGGCCGGCAGCTCCGGGTTGTACCTGAAGGCGTTGGCCGTCAGTGGACCACCGATCGTGTTCGGCCCGAACGTGGTGAGGTCGAGCCTGCCGAGGTCCTGGTCGCCCACCTGCGTGAAGCGCGAGCCGATGTGCTGCCAGGTGCCGGTGACGTACACCTGCGAGCCCCCCGACACGTCGAACTTGTAGGTGGCGGAGGTCGCGACCTGCACCTGAGGCACGGACGGGAGCCGCCGCCCCTTCTCGATCCCCGACACGACGCTGACGACGCCGTTCGGATCGGTCGAGGTGAGCGTCGAGCGTATCTCGGAGTCGTTGTAGCTGCCGGAGACGGAGAGGTCGAAGTTGTGGGCCGGCGCCGCCTTGAAGGCGACCTCGACCCCCTGGCTGCGGGCGTGCGGCACGTTGAAGACCAGACGCGACGAGCAGGTGCCCGCCGTGACGGTCGTCTGGAGGTCGTGGATGTCGATGTAGAACAGGGAAGCGTCGAACGATCCCCTGCCCCCCATGAGGCTCGACTTGTAGCCGACCTCGTAATTCCAGACCTTCTCGTCGTCCCATGTGTCGTGGCCGCCGAACGTGATCAGGTCCTGCGGCGAGCAGAGCACCGTGTTGAGCGGATCGTTGATGCCGCCCAGGCGGAATCCGCGCGAGATCTGAGCGTTGAAGTTGGCGTCGTCCGACAGCTTGTAGGTCGCGATCACGCGCGGCGCCAGGCCGTCGGCGCTGGTCGTGCCGGGCAGCGATATCACGTTGACGCCGTTCCCTGCCATGTTGCCGAACACGCCGTCGATCAGCTCCGTCTTGTCCTCCGCATAGTGGTACCAGCGCAGGCCGCCCGTGACGCTGAACCGCGGGGTCGCCGAGACCGTGCCCTCGCCGAAGAACGCGATCTGATCGAGGTGGTACCCCAGCTGGGAGAAATAGATGCTGTCCTTTGGGGCGAGAAGCCCCTTGGTCGGGATGCCGGTCGCATTCTCGAACCCGGGCACGGAGACGTTCTGGCCGTAGTCGCGGACCGCGTGGCTGTAGAAGGCGCCCCCCAACCACTGCACGCGCTTCTGCCCGCCCGACAGGCGGAGCTCCTGCGTCCAGTCCTCCCCGTGGGTGTTGTCGAACAGCGGCGAGCTCAGCGTGTAGATCGGCTCCGGAAACCCGATGTTGCCGCCCGTGAAGCTGGCCGTCAGCGCGGTGGTGTCGCGGACGATGTTGATGTCCCGGTCGATGAACGAGGTGATCGACGTGAGGGTCATGCCGCGGAAGTTGTAACGGAGGTCGAGATCGGCGAGCACGTAGTCGTCCTGGAAATGCTCCCCGAGCTGCGTGAACTCCTGCCGCTTGCCGAGCTCCACGGGCGGGCGCGTGGTGGTGAAGGGATTGGCGAGGATGTTGTAGGCGTCCGAGAGGTTCCAGCCGTTCGACTCGACCCGCTGGTAGACGACGCGCGGCGTGATGGAGAAGCCGGCGTTCGGAGCCCACGTGATGGCCGCCCGCGCGCCCTTGCGGAAGCCGTCGTTGACGTTCCGATCCACGCTCAGGTTGGGCTGGACCGCGTCGGTGAACCCGGAGAGATGGGTGTAGTACCCGACGACGCGCGCGGCGACCGTGTGCCCCAGAGGCACGTTGACGCCGGCCTTGATGTCGCCGGTCCCGCTCCCGTCTTCGACGAGGCCTCCCCCGAGCTCGACGAACCCGTCGGTCGAGTCTTGCTGGGGCTGGTTCGTGACGTAGCGGACGGTCCCGGTCACCGAGCCGGAGCCGAACAGGGTTCCCTGCGGCCCCCGCAGCACCTCCACGCGGTTCACGTCGACCAGGTCCAGGTCGGGGGTGAAGAGCGAGAGGGAGACGGGCGACTCGTCCAGGTAGATGCCGACCTGCTCCTTCACGCCGGGCTGGTCGCGCGCGATCTGGCCGGCGGAGACGCCGCGCATCGCGACCTGGCTCTGACCGGGGCCCAGGCTCTGCACGGTGAAGCCCGGGACGTCCGCGGCCAGCCCCTCGATGTTCTCGACCCCGTGATCCCGAATCTCCTGCTCCGTGCGCGTCGCGACCGAGATGGGCGCGTCGATGGCAGCCGTCTCGCGCTTCATGGCGGTGACGGTGACCACCTCGCTCAGCATCGGGTCCAGCGAGAAATCGAGATGGCCCGGAGCGCCCGCGGCCACGTCGGCCGGGCGCGCTTCCACACGGAAGCCGGACGCCGCCGCCTTCACGCTGTACGAGCCCGGCGGGAGCGAGAGGGTGTAGCTGCCGTCGGCACCGGTGGTCGCGGTCTGCGAGGCCTTCGTCGCCTGGTTCGTGGCGGTCACGGTGGCGCCGGCGATCGGGGCCTTCGCGGGGCTGCGCACGACGCCTGTGAGCGTCGCATCCGCGGACTCGGCGGCCTGCGACGGTGCGGCAGACAGAGCGATGGCCAGAACGATTGTCGCCATGAGCGACGGACGCGGGAACATCATGTCGAATCTCCAGTTGTCGAAGGGGAAGACGGACGCAGAGTGCGTGAGCATCAGCAAGCCGCGGGCCAGAGCTTTCGCCGCGCGGAGTGACACCGAAGCTTCACATTCTTAATGGAGGTGGAATGGAGGGACTCGACCCGGACCTCGCCGATGAGGAGGAGTTACGATCGGCGGACCGAAGACGCGTAGCGTCTATGAGGCCGGTCCGCCCGAGGGCGCGGCTAGTCCCGGCCGACGCCGAGCGCGTCGGCGACGCGATTGATGTAGTTGAACCACGAGGCGATCAGGGTGATTTGCAGAATCCCCCTGTCGTCGAAACCGGCGGCGCGCAGCCTCTCGTGGTCGTCCCTCCCGATGCGCGTCGCGTCCACCGTGAGCGTCTCGACGTACTCGAGCATCGCCCGGTCCTGCGCGGAGATCTCCGCCGTCCGGAAGTCCCTCTGGACCGCCGCCACCAGCTTTTCGTCCATCGTCACGCGACGCAGAAACTCTGCGTGGGACTCGATTCAGTAATGGCACCGGTTGGTCGCGGAGACGACCGTCGTGATCATCTCGTGCTGGCGGCGCGTCAGCGGCAGGTCAGGAGACATCAGCGCGCCGAAGGTCGCGAAGGCGTGATGGAGCGCCTCCGGGATCAGCGAGTGGGACGCGACGATCTCGGAGCTCCCGTCGCCGGTCGGATGGACGGGCGTCTCGTACTCCTTCGGGTAGAGCTTCCGCTGCGCCTCCCGGGCGGCCTTCAACTCCTCGCTCGCCTCGAGCATGGGCACGGTCCTGATCCAGGTCATGCGTACCTCCTCCTCAGATAGTACGCCGGAACTCCCAGGGCCACCACTCCCGAGCCGAGAGCCGCCTGCTTCGGAGCCCCCATCGCGAGCAGCGCCAGCACGACCGCGATGCTCACCAGAAAGACGACGGCGGGGATCGGAAAGCCCGGCGCCGCGAACCCCGGCGACGCCTCGCGACGCCGCAGCACGAAGAGGCCGGCGACGGTCAGGCCGAGGAAGGCCACGGTCACGAAGATGAAGTAGGCCACGATCTCGCCGAACGTCCCGACCGCCAGCAACGCCGTCGCCAGCGCGGCCTGCACGACGACGGCCCGTGCGGGCGTGCCGGTTCGCGGATTCAAGGTGCCCACCGCGCGGAAGAAAGCGCCGTCGCGCGCGAGCGCATAGTAGACGCGCGGGAAGAGTGTCATGACGGGGGCGAGGCTGCCGAGGGCGAACAGCGCGACGAGGGCCGCGAAGATCTGCGCCCCCCGCGGGCCGATGAGGACCGCTCCCGCCTGCGCGGCGAAGGTCTCCCCGGAGCCGACGGCGTCCATGGGGACCAGATAGACGAACACGGCGCTCGTCAGGAGGTAGAGCGACGTGAGCGCGCCGATGCCGAGTGCGAGGGCGCGCGGCAGCGTTCGCGAGGGCTCCCGCACTTCCCCCGCGAGCTTGCTGACCTCCCACCATCCTCCATAGGAGAAGAACGCGGCCACGATCGCGCCGCCGAGGGCCGCCGGAAGCGAGCTCGATCCGGGGCGCCGGCCAAGGAGCGGGAGGAAGTGCCCCCAGTGTCCGGCCCCGGATGCGAACCCCCAGACGATGAGGAGAACGAGCAACGCGACCTTCGCCGCCGTCAGGAGTCGAACCACGCCCACGGCGCGTGATGTCCCGAGGAGGTTCCCGATCGCGAGGACCAGCACCGCCGCCACGGCGACGCCCCGCGCCCCCCTCGGCGACAGAGGCACGAGCACGGCCACGTTCGCCGCGAAGCCGGCGGCCAGCGCGGCGGTGAGCCCCGGGTCCATCACGAACAGGCTCTTCCACCCGTAGAGAAACGCCGGCAGGCTCCCCCACGCTTCGCGGAGATAGATGTAGGGCCCCCCCGCGTCGGGATGCCGTGAAGCCAGCTCGGCGAAGCACAGCGCTCCGCAGAACGCGGTGCATCCCATGAAGACCCAGACGATGCCGACCAGCACCGGCGATCCCAGCGACTTCGACATCCCCGCCGGCGTCAGGAAGATGCCGATCCCGATCACGTGACCGACAAGGAACGCCATGACCGAGTCGAGGCCGAGCCTTCGCTGGAAGCCGATTGTCGGCGGTGACTCGGAGTTCATATTTCGTCCCCCGGAAGTGTGATTCAGCTGGAGCGGGAGCTTGCGCTGCAAGACCCGGACCGAGAGGCTCGAGGGCGAGGCGCCCGGCTTCCCGAGGTTGGGAGCCGCGCCTTCCCGTCGCGGCTGATCTACCCTGTGCCCCTGTTGACGTGCCGCGCCTCCCGCGCCGTGGCCAACGCGGCGGGGAGAGCGCGCGAACATCGAGAGGCCGCGCGGCGAACTGGAGTCCGTGGCGCGGGCTCTCTCATGGACAAGGAGGATCGAGGATGAAGAGACTCGTCCGGAACCGCTTCGCGGTCATCGTCCTGGTGATGCTCGCCGTGACCATGGCGGCGCTCCTCACCGCGTCCAGGGTCGAGGCCGGCGGAGGCAACAGGTGCCAGTGCCCTGCGCCGCCGGAGGGTTGCACCTTCCTCGGCTGCAGCCCGGTGTACGGCTGCCAGTACCACTGCTGACGGAGCCGATCGGCTCCTGATCCTCTCTCGCCGCGGGTCCGGCTCCTGCCGCCCCGCGGCGCTTTCACTCACCTGGGAGGCGACTCGATCGATTGCAGCGCCTTCACCGTCGAGTCGGTCAGATCCTGTATCTGATAGTCCACCGGCGGCTCGAACCTGAAGAGACCCGGGCCGATGCGCGGGTTCCTGTCGGTGATGCGGAACGTGGCGTCCATCATGACCTGCTCCCCCTTCTGAAGGACCTGGCGCCGGAGCAGCCCGTCGTCGCCGACCCACGCACGGATCCGATCGGGAAGCGACGCGGGGTGCGGGCCGCTGACGCCGTTCTCGGGCACCCCCTCGAAGAGCCGTGTCGTCTCCCCGCCCACGGTCTCGTCCCTCACGTAGCGCACGGTCCCGGGCTTCATCACCTCGAAGACGTCCCTGATCGCCGAGGCCTGGTTCGGGAGGGGCCGGTGCCACGCCTTCTGGACGGCCTCGAGATCGATCTTCGTCGCGAGGTGCGCGTCGGGGGTGACGGTCCAGAGGATGCGGCCGTCCGACATCACCTTCTGATCTCCCAGACCGGCCACCTTGATCTCCATGTGGAGAGAGGCGGGGGCGAGAAAGAGGAGGGTCCCCGTCTGCGAGGTCCCTCCCGCCTGGACCGACATGTCGGCCAGGAACCCGTTGAGCTTCCGGGCCTTCGCCCTGAGCGCCGCCACCATCTCGTCGGCGCTTCCTTTAGGGGTGGGACGGGGTGGGGCGTCGGAGGCTGGAACCAGGGTCGAGAGCATGAGGGCGAGGGCCGGGACCATCGTGCTCATCCTGATTTTCCCGTAGGACATCGTGAACCGCCTCCATCCGGCCGGCGACGCGAAGAGCATGATAGACCCCGCCGGGGTTGACGCCACGGAGGTGCTCCCCTAGAGTTCGGCCAGGATCGGGTCAGGCCCATGGCTGAAAGAATTCGAAAGCCCCCGTTAGCGCTCCTCCTTTCGCTCGTCCTCTGCGGCGCGATTCTGGCCGCCCCGTTCACGCGCGACGACGTCGTCCAGATGTTGAAGTCCGGGCGATCCGAGCCGTCCATCCTGGCCGCCATCCAGAGCTCCCGCACCCCCTACGACCTGACGGCCGACGACATCGCCGCTCTCCGCCAGGCCGGCGCGAGCCAGGCGATCATCGACGCGATGATCGACACGGGCGAATCGACCGCACCTGCTCCGGAGACTTCGACCCCGACCGATTCAGAGCCCGCGGATCAGGCCGCCGAGCCGGAGACGGTCACGGAGTACGTTCCCGTGCCGGTCGGACCTCCTCCTCCGGATGACTACGGCTACCCGTTCTATCCGCTCTACGCACCGGTCTATTACCCCGTCTACAATCCATTCTTCTCCGGCTTCTACGGGCCGTGGTTCTCGTTCGGGTTCGTCAGCTCTTTCGGATTCCACACGATCTTCCCCTGCCATAGCTCCTTCATCGTGGTGGGGCACGGATGCGACTTCCACCATTTCAGCGGCGGCGGTTACGTGGGCTCGCACGCGAGAGCCTTCTCGACCCCAAGGTTTCCGGGGCCGGGAGGCGGGCCCGGTGGCGGAAGATTCAGGGGGCCCGCCCAGGTTCATCCCGCTCCGATGCGCGCTCCGTCCGGCCCGGGCGGGCCGACCGGCCACGGTTCGATCGGCACCGTCGCGCCGAGAGTCGGTCCTGCGCGTCCCGGCCCGGCGCCTCGTCTCCAGCAGCCGCCCAGGGCCGCGCCTCCGCAGAGTTTCCACCCCGCACCGCGCTTCCAGCCCGCGCCTCGCTTCTCGGGCCCACCGCACTTCTCCGCGCCGCCGCACGGCGCCCCCCATATGATGGCGCCGCCCTCTCGCCCCTTCACGGGTGGCGGCTACCACGGCGTGCCCGGTGGAGGATTTCGCGGCTACTCCACGGGCGGGAGGTTCCACGGTAGCCCTGCGGGTGGAGGATTCCACGGCCCGACGGGAGGTGGCGGATACCGCGGGGGTGGCGGCGGGGGCGGTCACGCGCGTGGCGGCCATCGGTAGGATCGACGGCGTACGCGTCCGATAGAGTCGTCCCCTGCCCTGCTGCGATCACGAACCGCCTCAGCGCCGCTCCAGCTCGGCGGCCCAGTCGATCACGACCGAGATGGGCGATGGGGCGGCCGATTCGAGCGCGGAGTTGACGAGGATCCTCTGGCCGTCCGGCGAGACGTCGTACGTGTAGACGTCGAGCGCCGAGACGAACTCGCGCGGCCGGGTCTGGAACTGCTCGATCGCCGGGCCGAGCTCGAGGCTCTTTGCCAATCCGACCGCCCGCACCATCAGTTTGTTGTCGGGAGTGAGGTAGAAGATCTCCTTCCCGTCGCGGCGCCACCGGGGCTGGGAGCCGCCGGCCGACGAGACCTGCCATTTCCCGCTCGAGCCGACGCTTCCGCCCGAATAGGACGTCACGTACACCTCCGTCCGACCGGTCTCGTCGGACGTGTAGGCGACCCACCTCCCGCTCGGGGAGAATTGCCCTTCCCGTTCGTCGAACTTCGATTCGAGGAACGGGATGGGCTTGCCCTCCCCTTCCTTCGGCAGGAGAAGGAGATCCCAGCCCGTTTCCGTCCGAAGCGCGCTGAAGATGACGAACCGGCCGTCGGGGGACCAGTCGTTGGTCTGGACGCGCCTCGCGAAGGCCAGGCGCAGCTCGATGGATCCCGATCCGCCCACCGGTTTCTCGTAGAGGTTCCCGGGGCCTCCCTTGAGCGAGAAAAAGACGATCGAGCTCGCATCGGGCGACCAGACCGGAAGGGCCTCCAGCGCTGGATCGAACGTGAACCGCTCGAGATTTCCCGACTCGGAGTCCATCGTCCAGATGTCGATGTTGCCCAAGCCGTCGACGATGTCCACGGCGACCCTCTTTCCGTCGGGGGAGAGCCTCGGGTTCGAGGACTCGCGGGCGTCGCCCAGCGTCGAGAGCTTTCGACCCGCCCGGTCGAACCAGGTCAGGTTGGCGTAGCCCGCGGCCGAGCTCCCCTGGTACACCAGCGTTCCCGTCTGCGAGACCGAGAAGGCGGCGTGGGCAACCGTCCCCACCCGCGCGATCGGCACCGAGAGTGGGATCGGAGCGCCGAGGATCTCCCCCCGATCGGCGTCGAACGGATGAGCGACCAGCTCGCCGTTCCGGACGTAGAGGATGTAGCCCGGCGCGTAGCCGACGCTCGAGGCGGCCTGCACCAGCATCTTCCGCTCGTCCGAGTCGAGCGCTCCGAGGTAGATCGCGTTCGCCTCGGACTTCCCGCCGAAGTTGGCCGCCAGATAGAGGAGATGCTTTCCGTCGGGGAGGAAGCAGGGCCATCGGTGGCTCGTCTCACCCGTCGTCCCGTCGAGCTTCGTGAAGGGGGTCGCCACGCCGCCCGAAGCGGAGACGCGATACAGCCCCGTCGTGTTCGCGTCCGGAGAGAAGACGATGACGCCGTCGCGATTCCAGGTCCCGCCGCGCCCGGTGCGCGCGTCGGCGATCACCTGGACGGTCGCGCGCGCGACGTCGATCTTCTTCAGCTTTCCGTCCGCGAAGAAGCCGATGAAGCGGCCGTCGGGCGACCAGAACGGATAGGAGGCGCCGATCGTGTCGCCGAGCGGCCGCGCCGTCCTCGATCCCACCTCGTGGACCCAGATCACGTTCCGCCCCAGGCTCGGTTCCGCGGCGACGAACGCGAGGAGCTTCCCGTCCTCCGTCAGGGCCAGATCGCGCGAGGTGACGGAGAGCGCGGCCGAGAAATGCCGCGCCTGCCTGGGAGACGACGCGACGCGCCTCCCCGCGACGGCGTACACGAGCCCCGCGAGGAGCAGAAGCGCGAACAGCCCCCAGGCCAACCGCTCGCGCGAGGCCCCGCGCGCGACCGCGGGCGTCGCAGCGCCGGCTCTCGACCCGTCTCGAGCGATCCACTCGAGCTGATGCGCGAGATCCCGGGCGGTCTGCCACCGCTTCTCGGGATCTTTCGCCATGCAGGTCCTTATGGCGTGCTCGAAGGGCGGCGGCGCCGGGCTCCGCGCGGCGAGGGGCTCGGGCTCCTTCTCGAGGATCGCCGAGGCGACGCTCAGCGGGCTCTTCCCGTCGAAGGCCCGCTTGCCGCACGTCATCTCGTAGAGGACCGCCCCGAGAGAGAAGATGTCGCTCCGGGTGTCCACGTCCCGCCCTTCCACCTGCTCCGGCGACATGTACTGGAAGCTCCCCATGACGACCCCCTCCTCGGTGAGGGCCTGGCCCCTCGTCTCGATCGAGGAGGCTTCACCCAGGGGGGCCACTGGCTTCGCGAGGCCGAAGTCCATCAGGCGGACGCCGGACTTCGTCAGCATGACGTTGCCGGGCTTCAGGTCTCGGTGCACCACCCCGCTGCGGTGCGCCTGCTCGAGCCCCTCGCAGATCTCCATCCCGAGACGGAGCACCTGCTCCAGGGGGAGCGCCCCCTTGCGCAGGCGCTGTGCGAGGGTCTCCCCTTCCAGGTATTCCATGACGAGGAAGGCGACGCCGTCCTGCGAGCCGACGTCGAAGAGGCGGCAGACGTGAGGGTGGTTCAGCGAGGAGATGATCTTCGCCTCGCGCTCGAACCTCTCCCGCGCCCCGGGCTTGTCGGAGAGGTGCGCCGAGAGGATCTTGATGGCGACCGTTCTCTCGAGGCGCGTGTCGCGCGCCAGGTAGACCTCGCCCATGCCGCCCGCCCCGAGCGGGTCGAGGATCTCGTACGGGCCGAGCCGGTGTCCGCGGGAGAGAGTCATGGGTCGCGCGGCAAGGTTACACCAGCGCGGATGCGGCACGCGGGCTCGATTCGCCGCAGAAGGTTCGGACGGCCATCGACAGGTTATGTCAGGTCACTTCCGCACGACCGCGACGACGACGGGACTGAAGAACCTCTTGAGGGGATCCTTCGCCGGCGCGTCGACGTCGACCCCCTGGACCGTAATGAAGAGAAATCCGCCGTTCGCGGCCTTCTTGCAGAGGCTGACCCAGCTCTTTCGGGGCACTGTCCACGACGTGGTGGTCATGGTCGGGCTCGAGATCCCTTTCGACGCCTTGAAGCTCGATGCGGTGCTGATGAACACCTTGAGCCTGTCGAACTGGGCCTTGTTCCAGGAAATCGTCGGCTGCGACGTCATCGGGGAGGTGCAGTCAAGAATGTCATCGTCGAGAGGGTTCGACAGGAAGAGCGTGCAACCCCCCGGGACGTCGTCGGTGACACCGTCGCAATCGTCGTCGAGGCCGTTGCACGTTTCCGTCCACGGCGGGCGATCCGGCGTGCACGCGAGCGCTCCGTCACGGCAGTCCGTCCTTCCCGACGCGCAGATCCCCGGCAAACCGGTGCTGCACGCGGCGCCGCTTCCAGGGTTCCCCCCATCCACGGTCGCGTCACAGTCGTCGTCCACGCCATTGCAGCTCTCCTGAACCGCATTCCCCGGCACGCAACCGTCGACCCACAATCCGCTCCGGCAAGTCGCCTGCCCGACCGCCGCGCACGCCCCGACGCCGCAAGTGGTCGGAGCCGGGGGGACGCCGTCGTCCACGAGGCCATTGCAGTCGTTGTCCACGCCGTCGCACATTTCGACGACTCCCGGATGCACGGCGGAATTCGCGTCGTCGCAGTCTCCGCCGCCGTGGACGCAGACCGACGGTGACCCGGTGACGGCCATTCCGGCGTCGCAATAGCCGTCGCCGTCGTCGTCGCAGCGTTCGTCGATCGCTCCGTTGCCGTTGTCGTCCAGTCCGTCGCAAGCCGTCTCGGGCTGCGGGCCGTACTCCCACGTGTCGCCGACGCGGAAGAAAGTCCCGCCCCCGAACAGGACGACGCGGCGCAACTCGCCGTCATAGGCCATGGCATGCTCGAAGGTGTCGTGAGGGCCCCCTGGCGCCGTGACTTCCACCCACGCGGCGCCGTCCCACTCCCACGTGTCGGCCAGGAAACCGTCCCGGTTCCACCCGCCGAACATGACCATGCGGCTCCGCACGCTGTCGAACGCCATGGCATGGAAGGCGCGGGCGGGTGGACTTGTCGCAGGCTCACGCGCCACCCACGTCGCGCCGTCCCACTCCCACGTGTCGTCGAGATAGTTGCCGCCGTATCCACCGAACAGAACGACGCGCTTCCGCACGCTGTCGAAGGCGAGGGCATGTTCCCGCCGGGCGCTCGGGCTCACGGCGGGGGTGACGTTCACCCATACGGCGCCGTCCCACTCCCACGTGTCGCCGAGGGGGGTGCCGCTGGCAAGGTATCCACCGAAGAGAACCACCCGCCCCCGCGCGCTGTCGTACGCGAGGGCGTGGCCCTGGCGAGCGGGCGGGCTCGCCGCCGGCATGCGGTTCAGCCACGTGGCGCCGTCCCACTCCCATGTGTCGCCAAGATCGCTCCCGTTGGATCCGCCGAACAGAACGACGCGGCCCCTCCCGCTGTCGTACGCCAGGGCGTGCTCGAAACGATCCGGCGGGCTCGCCGCGGGATCGCGATGTATCCACGCGTCCCCGCGAAGCTCCCAGGTATCGCCCACCGGGCCGCCCCGGGAACCCCCGAACAGCACGACGCGGCCCCTCCCGCTGTCGTACGCTATGGCCGACGCAAGGCGGGAAGGCGGGCTCACCACCGGCGTGCGGTTCACCCAGATCGCTCCGTCCCACTCCCACGTGTCGGCGAAGAGGGCGTGATTGCCGGAACCCCCGAAGAGAAGCACCCGGCCGCGCGCGCTGTCGTGGGCCAGAGCGAGATCGGATCGTGCCGGCGGGATCACCGCGGGCGTCCGCTTCGCCCACGCGGCGCCATCCCACTCCCACGTGTCGTCGAGGCCGTTGACACCGCCCCCGAACAGCACGACGCGCCCGCGCCCGGCGTCGTAGCTCAGGGAATGATCGGCTCGGGCGGGTGGGCTCACTGCGGGGGTGACGTTCATCCAGTTGGAGCCGTCCCACTCCCACGTGTCGCCGAGGGTGATCCCGTTGTACCCGCCGAAGAGCACCACGCGGTCCCGCCGACTGTCATAGGCAAGGGCATGACCGCGACGACCGGGCGGGCTCACAGCAGGCGTGACGTTCAGCCAGACGGAACCGTCCCACTCCCACGTGTCGCCGAGAGCGCTTCCGTCGTACCCGCCGAAGAGCACGACGCGCTTCCGCGCGCTGTCGTAGACCATCGCATGATGCTCGCGGCCGGGCGGGCTCACGGCAGGTGTGATTTTCGCCCAGACGGAGCCGTCCCATTCCCAGGTGTCGGCAAGGGGATGGAAGGTGGCGTTCTCCCCCCCGAAGAGGACCACTCGCCCTCGCGCGCCGTCGTAGGCCGTGGCGTGCCAGTAGCGCGGCTCGGGGTTCGTCGCGGGCGTCCGCTCCGTCCATCTGTCGCCGTCCCACTCCCAAGTGTCGGCGAGGAAGTCGGTGCCGGTGAACCCGCCGAAGAGAACCGTGCGCCCCCGCCCGCTGTCGTAGGTCAGGGAGTGAGCGTTCCGGGCTGGCGGGCTTCGATCGGTCTTCTGCCATCCCACCGCGGCGGGGGCCGCGGTCGTGGCGAAGATGAGCAGTGAGAGGAGGAGAGAGGGCAACTGTGTTCGGCGTGGTGGGAGCATGGCGACGGCGGGAGTGTGTCTCAGCGGGCTTCGTACATATACCGCGAACTGGATGCGGGGTCAATCACAGCCACGCTCACCGCGCAGGCATCTGACGGCTTCGGCCCCGGCTCCACCTCTTCGATTTTCCGCAGGCCTCACCCAGGATCACCTCACTGTCGCAGGCTGTCGAGCGGCACCGCCTTCCCCGACAGGAGGACGGGAATCGCGATCTGGCCCTCCTCGCCCGTCCCCTCGGGACTCCACCACGCCTCGTACAGCCAACGGCTGTCGCAGAGCGGTCGGAGCGAGATCGAGCCGAGGCGCCAGCTCTCGCGATTCGGAAAGCTCCGACGAAACTCCGCGGTCGCGAGGCGAGCCGCCAGATCCACTGAAACAGGAATCTCTGCTCCTGTTGCAGGATCCCACGCCGGCGAGGCCTCGACGTCTTTGGCAGGGACCTCGATCTGTCTCAGGCGACCGTCGACCAGGTTGGGGAGGCCGAAGGGGGGCCGCACGCACGGCCTGGCCTCGTTCGCCTCCACCTGAAAGTCAGCCGCCGAAGTCGCCTGTCCTTCACCCGCGCTCAGAGACGTGAGGCCGTCAAGCGATACCGCGGCGCCGGTCATCAGGACGGGAAGCGTGAGCCGGCTCGTATCATTCCGGGAGTTGCCACCCCATGACACCTGGTACAACCAGCGCGCGGAGCAGTAGGGCATCAACGTGATCTCGTGGAGGTGCCACGCCTCCGGATGATGGAAGTACCGGCGCACCTCGGCGAACGCGAGTTGCGCGGCGCGACCGATCGAGAGAGGAGCCTGCCCCTCGTCACCGGGCTTCCACCGGGCGGAAGCGTCGACTTCCTGTTGCGTGAGGACGAGATCCTGTCTCCGCCCGCGGATCGAAACCCCGAAGGTCATGCTCGGCGGGCCGCAATCGGTCCCGGTTGGGGCGGGCGCGACCTTCGCCTCTCCTTCGGGCGCGCCTTCCTCGCGGACGAGCTTCAGCGTGCCCATGCGACGATCCCACGCGAACTCGCGCAGGGTGATCTTCGGAATCGCTTCGGGGTTGTTCAGCGGCGATTGATCCGGATCGTCGTGGGAGAGCACCAATCTGAGATCGGTGGTCCCATCTCCCGTCACGTCGAGGAAATGGGGCTCATATCGCCACGTGCCAAGACCGAAGAATCCGGAGAACGGCGTCGAGAGGATCGGATGGAAGGATGACTCCACCCATTGATACACGACGAGCGTCTCCTGGCGCACGTTGGTCCCGCGCCCCGATCCGGTGACGAGCACCAATTCCTCGAAGCCGTCCCCCGTCAGATCGACAAGTCCGAGACTGAACATGCCGTAGGACGAGTAGAACGGAAGCGCCCCGAGGCTCTTCGGCGTCCAATCATCAGTGGAGAGTTCTAGGACGAGATGCTCCTCCGGATCATTCGAGGTCTGGTCGCGAAAGGCCGGATCCAGCCGGACCGTGACGACGAACCCGGCGCGACGCGCGCTTTTCGGGTAGAGAAGCCGCGACGGCGAGACGATGAATGGGACGACCGTCGCGCCGGTCGGGCTCGCAGGAGGGTGCGAGGCCGCGAGCAGACCGAGGACGGACGCGAGGATCAGCAACTCTCACCTCGAGCGGCGACAGAGTGGGAGAATGGGGCGGGCGCACGCGCCCGCCCTCGTCAAGAGCTCAGCAGCAGCTCGGCGCCTTGCTGCACACGCCGCCGCCGCAGTCGGCGCTCGTGTTGCAGTCGGGTGTGAAGGAGCAGCCGCACCGGCAGAAGCCGCGGAGCGGCCTGGCTTCCTGACGCCGGCGCTTCCTGGCTCATGCCGGCCGGAGCGACGGCGCACCTCTCAGGGGTCGCCGCACGGGCGATGACCCCCGAGCTCAGCACGGCCCCGGCGACAAGAACCATGACCGCGATCCCCATCACCAGACTTCCCGAACGCGCGTGTCTCGACATCACTGACCTCCCATCGCTTGACGCGAAGACCCAGGGACGTGACGACGGTTCGTGGAGCGATTGTATCAGAGGTTCGTGCCGGCACGACCCCGTCACTCCCAGCGCAACGCCTCGATCGGATCGAGGCGCGAGGCCTTCACCGCGGGGTACGAGCCGAAGACGACCCCCACCCCCACCGAAACGAGAAGCCCCACGAGCGGCGACCACAGCGGGATCGCGGTGGGGAGGGCCGGGATGGTGAACTTCACCGCCGCCGAGATGAGGAGCCCCAGAGCGACCCCCACGGCGCCGCCGATCGAGCTGAGCGTGATGGCCTCGATGAGGAACTGGCCGATGACGTCGTACTTCATGGCGCCGAGGGCCCGGCGCACGCCGATCTCGCGCGTGCGCTGCGTGACCGAGATGAGCATGATGTTCATCACCCCCACCCCCCCGATCAGCAGCGAGATCAGCGCGACGAAGACCATGGCTCCGGTGACGCCGCCGGTGATGGCGCGGAACTGCGAGATGAGCTGGTCGGGGGTGACGAGGCCGAAGTCGTTGGGCTTGTTGAAGGGGACCTTGCGGCGGGCGCGCAGGACCGCGACCGACTTCTCGATCACGCTCTCGAGGTCCTCGGTGCGCGCGGGGACGACGTTCAGGCTCACGCCGTCGCGGCGCACCTGGAAGCCGAACTGGCGGTCGAAGGCGCCGTACGGCAGGACGACCTTGTTGTCCGGCGAGAATCCGAACTGCGCCCCCTTCTTCTCCAGGACGCCGATGACGCGGTAGCGCAGCCCCTCGATCGTGATCTCCTTGCCGATCGGCTCCTGCCCCGGGAAGATGGCGTCCCGGACTTCGGACCCCACCACGGCCACGAGCGCGCTGTGCTCGACCTCCTCGTGCGTGAAGAAGCGCCCCCGGCCGACGTTGTAGGCCGTGCCCGTCGGGTAGAACTCGTCGGCGCCGAGGAGGTACGGGGAGTTCGCCTCGAGGCTCCCGTTCTTCACGTGGATCACGGCGTCGAAGTAGCCCACGAGGCTCGCCACGGTGGCCTCGGGAATCGCGTCGCGCAGCGCCTGGGCGTCCTACACGGTCAGGTTGTGCCTGCGCCGATCCTCGTCGCTCCGCGGTCCGCCCGGGCCGAAGCGGTCCTCGTACTTCTGGAACTGGATCCGGTTCGCGCCGAAGGCCTGCAAGTTGCCGATCACGTTGTTGTTGAATCCGGTGACGATGGCGACCATCGCCATCACGGTGGTCACCCCGACGACGATGCCGAGGATCGTCAACCCCGATCGCAGCTTGTACTCGAGGAGCGCCCCCATCGCGAAGCGCACGTTGGCGGCGAGGCCGCGCCGGAGCGCCGCCCAGAGGAGCCTCGCGCCGCGCGGCTTACTCATGGCGCAGGGCCTCGACCGGCGGCAGCTTCGCCGCCGCGGCCGCCGGGGCCAGGCCCGCCACGAGCCCCGTGAGCGTCCCCGTCGCGAGGCCGAGGGCCACGAAGGCGGGCTTGAGGGCGGCCGGGAAGATCTGGCTGACGGCAAGCGCGACGAGCGCGCCGCCGATCACCCCGCCGGCCCCCCCCAGCGTGGCGAGGAGCGAGGATTCCAGCAGGAACTGCCGCCGGATGTCGCGCCTCTTCGCGCCGAGGGCCATCCGGAGGCCAATCTCCTGCGTGCGCTCCACGACCGACACGAACATGGTGTTGGCGATCACGATGGCGCCGACGACGAGGGAGATGCCGGCGATCAGGATCATCACGATGAAGGCCGCCGCCGAGATCGAGCGCCAGAGCGACTGGATCGCCTCGGCGCCCACGACCCCGAAGGGGTCTTCGGCGAGGAAGGGGGTCTTCCGCAGCGATCGCAGCAGCGTCCGCACCTCCCCTTCCGTCTCGTCGAGCCCCGGCATCCCGCGGGCGGGGCGCACCAGGATCGAGATCCCGTCGTTCGACGTCATGACCTTCTGCAGAAACGACAGCGGCACGAAGATCACCTTGTCGCGGTTCTGGCCGAGGACGTTCCCCAGCTTCGTCTGAAGGCCGATCACGCGCAGCGGATATCCGTGGACGTAGAGCGTCCTCCCGATGGGATCGAGGTTCGGGAAGAGCTGGTCCTTCACGTCGTAGCCGATGACGGCGACCGCGGCGGCGTGCTCGTCCTCCACCGCGTTGAAGAAGCGCCCCGCCTGGAGATCGATCTTGAGGAGCGTCGAGGCGTTGGCCGTGTAGCCGGTGAAGGGAACGTCCGCGAGCTTCGCCGCCCCCGCGTGCACGGTCGCGACCTGGTCCGCCTGCCCGCCGACGGCGCCGCACGATCGGCACTCGGCGCGCACGACGTCGAGATCGCGCGCCGTCACGGGCTTGCGCTTGCGGGCCAGGATGAACTCGCTCCGGCTGCGGATGAGGCCGTACTTCGTGAAGACCAGGACGTCGGGGTTCAGATTGACGACCTTGTTGAGCACGTAGTCATTGAGGCCGCTGATCACCGAGAGGACCGAGACGACCGTCATCACGCCGATGATCACGCCGAGGAGCGTGAGCCCCGAGCGCAGTTTGTGCGCGCGGAGCGCCTGGATGGCGACGGCGAGGAGATCCCTCAGGCTCACCCGCCGGCTTCCTTCTCGGCGGCCTTCCGCTGCTCGTCGGTCATGCGTTTCACCTGGTCGCCGTCCTTGATCTCGCGAAGCGCCTTGAAGGGCCCCGTGACGATCTCCTCGCCCGGCTTGAGCCCCGCCGAGAGCTCGACCATCAGCCCTCCCGACAGCCCCGTCTTCACGGGGACGAAGACGGCCTTGCCGTCGCGCAGGGCGTAGAGCCCCTCCTCCGTCTTCAGCGTCCCCGCCTCGGTCTTCTCACCCTTCGTCGAGTCGCGCACGACGACGGCGGCCAGCGGCACGACCGCCACCTTCTCCTTCCGCCCCGTGATGATGTCGGCCGTGACGGAAAAGCCCGGCCGGATCTCAGCCGGCGGCTCGAGCACCTTGACCTTCACCTTGAAGTTGATGGCGTCCGAGGTCGTCGTCAGCCCCTGGAGATCCGTGTCGTCCTTGAGGATCGGCGAGTGCCCGACCTCCGTGACCAGGCCGTCGAAGCTCCGGCCCGGATACGCGTCGACGTGCAACACGGCCTTCTGCCCGACCTTGACGGTCGGCGTGTCGGTCTCGTCCACCATCAGGACCGCCTGGACGCTGGCCATGTCCGAGATCGTCATGAGCTGCGTGCCTGGGTTGTTCATCGTGCCGATCACCGTCACCTCGCCGGCCTTGACGCGCAGCGTCGTGACGACGCCGTCGATGGGGGCGCGGATGGTCGTCTTCGAGAGGGTGTCGCGCGACGCGTCGAGCCCGGCGCGCGTCTGCTCGACGCGGTTCTCTCCCGATTCGAACGTCGCGCGCGCCGTCTCGAGGAACGATCGGGCCTTCTGGAACTCGGATTCGGAGGTGATCTGCGCCTCGTAGTTGCGGCGGGCGCGCTCGAAGTCGCGCTCGGCCTGCTCCATCGTCGCCTTCGCGGAGTCGCGGTCGGAGAGGCTGACTTTCAGCGCCGCGCTCGATCCCGCCTCGTCGGCGGCCGCCCGGTTCCGGTCGATCTGGAGGAGGAACTGCCCCTTCGTGACGTTGTCCCCCTCGGTCACCGCGAGGTTGAGGATCTGGCCCATGACGAGCGCCGACAGCTCCACCCGGTTCTCGGCCTGGATCTTTCCGTTGGCGGTCACCTTCGAGACGATGTCCTCCGTCCCGACCTTGCCGGCCGTGACGGGAGTTCCCTTGTTCTTCTGGCGCTGCCAGGCGGCGAAGCCTCCCCAGGCGACGGCGCCGACCACGACGAGGACGATGATGCGCTTCTTGGTCTTGGACATGGAGGGAGGGATTCTCCTGGATGGGCATTCCTGGGTATGGTGCGGGCTATTCTACGGTGGGGGCGGACGGAAGTGTCAACGAGTCGTGGCGGCGGATGGCCTCGACGATCCGCGCCAGCTCCGCGGGCTCGAAGTCGGCGCCGTAGAAGCGCACGAAGAGGCGCACGCGCAGATCGTCAGGGCTCTCGGCCTTCACGCTCGCGAGGACGATCTCGCGGGACGCCTCGAACATGTCGGCGCCCATCCGGACGCGCTCCTCACCGCTGCGCCGCATGAGCATGTCGCGGTATACCTTCTCGACTTCCGGGAAGGTGTCTCTCACACGTCCGGTATACGACGCGCCACGGGGGAACGCAACCTCGGCGATAACCTGAGTTCATGGTCGAGCTCCTCACGCGCGGAGCGTTCATCGGTGCGGGAGCCGCCGCGCTGATGGACGCCCCGGCGCTCGTCGCGCGACGCGCGTTCGACATCCAGGGGCTCGATTGGGCTCGATCTCCCGCGCTCTGGCCGCCTCTTCTGATCGGCCTGGGAACGATCGTGGCCCCCTGGTTCGTCATGCAGCCCGCCATGGGCGCCGGCATCGCGGCGTCGAAAACGCCGAACCCCGGCGACGCACGGCTGCGGAACCTCGCCACGCAGGGTTGACACTCTTTGGATTTTCTGGGAAAATCCAAAGTGACATGTTGCATTTTCGCCGCACGATCCAGGGCGCTCTCGATCGCCACCTGCGCCGGGGCAAGAGCATCCTCCTGCTGGGGCCCAGGCAGACCGGCAAGACGACGCTTCTCTCGGAGATGGCGGCGGACCTCAACCTCTCCCTGGTCGCGCCGACGGTGAGGCAGCGTTACGAGAAAGACCCTTCCCTTCTGGCCGGTGAGATCCGAGCCTTGCCGCGGCCCCGGGGAGGCGGCCGGAAGCCGCTCGTGACCATCGACGAGGTCCAGAAGGTGCCGGCCCTCATGGACGTCGCACAGGATCTCATCGATCGCGACGAGGCCCGGTTCGTCTTCACCGGCTCGTCCGCGCGCAAGCTGCGGCGCGGCCGCGACCTCAACATGCTTCCCGGCCGGCTGGTGGCGCTGCGCCTCGATCCGCTCACGATTGAAGAGCACCTCCCGGCAAGCCTGGATGAGGCCCTCCTCTTCGGAGCCCTCCCGGCCATCCGCCGGCTTCGCGTCCGGGAGGACCGGGAAACCGACCTCCGTTCCTACGTCGAGACCTACCTGGAGGAAGAGGTCAGGCAGGAGGCCCTCGTCCGCAACGTGGGGCTGTTCGGAAGGTTCGTGGAGCTGGCGGGTCAGGAATCCGGCCGCATCGCCAACTACACGAAGATCTCGCAGGAGATCGGCGTTTCAGCCGTGAGCGTGCGCACCTACTACGAGATTCTGTGCGATTGCCTGGTCGCGGAGCGCGTCGATCCCGTCACCCGAAGCGCCACCCGTAAGAAGCTGACGAAGGCGAGCCGTCACCTCCTGTTCGATCTCGGCGTCCGCCGGCTGGCGGCGGGCGAGGGCCGCCGGCTGCACCCTTCGCGAGTGGGCGATCTTTTCGAGCAGTTCGTGGGCCTGGAGCTGATCCGTCTTTGCCGCATCCACGCGCCAGCCGCGCGGCTCCGGTTCTGGCGCGACCCTGGCGGCCCGGAGGTGGACTGGGTCCTGGAGCACGAGGGGCGCTACCTTCCGATCGAGGTCAAGCTGACGGACCGACCCTCCGAGCGGGACGCGCGGCATCTGATGGTCTTCCTTGCGGAATACGGGGCGAAGCGGGGATTCGTGGTCTGCACGACGCCGAGGCCGGTCCGGCTGGGACGGCGCGTCACGGCGATCCCCTGGCAGGAATTGCCCGCCCTCGTCTCGTCGATGTCGCGAGAACGCGGATGATCGAGGGGGAGCCATGAGCCGCTCGCGTCGGTCCGCGGCCTTTGCGGCTCTCGTTCTCCTCTTCTCCGCCCCGGCGCTTCGGGCCGCCGAGCCGCGCGCGATGGCGCTTGCGGGCGGCACGATCGTCGACGTGTCGAATTTCGGGAACTCGACGCGCGACATTCCCGATTCCGTGGTGATCCTGCGCGGCGGCCGGATCGTCGCCGCCGGCGCTCGGAGCGACGTCCCGATCCCCGGCGACGCCGACATCGTCGACGTCCACGGCAAGTACCTCCTCCCCGGCCTGATCGACGGCTTCGCGGGATTGAACAGCCAGGCGCAGGCGAACGCCTACCTTTATATGGGGGTGACGTCGATCGTCGGCATGTCGGACGAGCGTCGCGGAGAGCTGCTCCTCGACGCGCATCCGTCTCCGCGGATCTACCCGCTCGACACCGCCGGGATTGCCGAGAAGGACGGGAAGGCCGTGGCGCTTCCGGAAGGAGAAGCGCTCGCGGACCTCGAAGCGGCTTCGCGGCGCGGGGTCAAGGTCCTCCTCGTCTACTACCCGATCCCGCCGCCGCTGGCGCGCTCGCTCGTCGCCCGGGCGAAGCAGCTCGGGATGGCGACGATCGGCGAGCTGGGCGTGACGCCCTATCCCGCCGCGATCGAGTGCGGCGTCCAGGCCTTCGTGCACACGAGCCGGTACTCCCTGCAGCTTGCCCCGGACGCGCTCCACGCGGAGGTCGCCGCCGATCCCTTCGGCCCGCCGAAGGCGAAGTTCTACGATCTCCTATCGAAGCTTCCCGCGGACGACCCAGGTCTCGCGCGTTACGCCTCAATCCTCGGGAGGTCGCGCGTCGGCCTCATCCCGACGATGAGCCTGGGGTATCTGGACCTTCCGGGGCACGCGAACCCGTGGAAGGAGCCGGTCGCCGCGATCCTGGACCCGAACGGCATCCATCTCCCCGCGGATCCCTTGACGGGGGAGCGCAGGCCCGATCCGAGAATCGCCGCCGACTACTCCCCTTCGGTTCTCGCGGCGACGTTGCTGCGCATCGAGGAGCGTTACCGTCAGGCCGGGGCTCATTACCTGGCGGGGAGCGGGACGTCGGCGTTCGGGACGATGCCGGGGATCTCGCTGCACACGGAGCTCGCGATGCTCCACCGCATCGGGCTGACGCCGCGTCAGGCGATTGCGGCCGCGACGGGAAACTTTCGGGAGCTGTTCGGGTGGAGCGATGTGGGGAGTCTTTCGGCGGGGAGCCGGGGGGATGTGCTGGTGCTGGACAGAAACCCGGTCGAGGACCTGGGAAATCTGAAGGCGATCGCGCGGCTCTATCTCGCCGGTGAGGCGGTCGATCGCGCGGGGCTCTTGCACCCAAAGCGGTAGAGGGTTCGATATCTCGACTTGACCGCGCCTCCTATCCGGTGTACCTACTTGGATACAATTCGCGCAATGGGACAGGGGGTTCCGTCCGGCCGCCGGGGGGTGAGGTGTGATGACTAGACGCATCGTGGGTCGAATCTTTCTTTGCAGCGCGTCGCTGGGGCTCAGCCTCGCCGTCGCCCTGGCCGCGACGAGCGGCGACGGCATCTACCGGGTCTCGGTCCAGAGCAGCCCAGCCGGCGTGGGAGTCGGCGTCTACACGGCGACCACCGGCTCGACGCATCCCGTCTTCGGCTCGCTCGGATCGCAGAACGTCCTCTTCGGCGGAGGGATCCCGGGCACCTCGTACACGACGATACGCTCGTACACCTCCGGAACCGATTACGTCCAGCGCAACGGGCTGACGCTCGATCCCAACGCGCCGACGACGATCGAGCTCGAGGGGTACGTTGCCGCCGGCGAGGAGGCGCTCCCGGTCGGCGACCCCAACCACCCGACGGGGTTCACGACGATCTACCGCCTCGGTGACGTCGCCGCGGCCCCCGACCTCCTCCTCATCCGGCAGACGGCCGCCGTCGTCGGGACGGTGTTCAACGACTCCGCCGTCATGCTGAGGACCGAGATCACGAACAACGCGGACATCCCGGTCTCGGTCGGCGTGAGGTACCTCTGGGACTTCCAGATCGGATCCGAGGACGACGGCCCTTCGTTCAAGACCCTCGGCCCCACCGGTGCACCGCTCGCCACCGACGCCGTCCTCTCCTCCCCCGCCTTCTCGACTTTCGAAATCATCGACGACGACGATCCATCGAATTGCCTGGGGGTCGGGAACTCCCCCTTCCCCTTCTTCGCGGTCCAGGGAAGCGTGAACGGCCCGGCACTGCTGGCGCCGACGCCGCCGACGCGCCTCGCGTACGTTTCGTGGCCCGACGCCTCGGGGCTCGCCGCCAAGGTCGGCGGCGTCATCTCGGCGTTGAACGCCTTCGACTACGCCACGCTCGGCGTGGACGTCAGTTCCTGCCTCACTTCGGTCGACGACACGGGGGTTGCCTCCTGGTGGGGAGACTCCGCGGGCGACGCCCTCACGATCGCGGGCCACAAGACGGTTTCCGTCACCGCTTACATCTTCGCCTACGCGCCCGGCGCGCCGCCGACGTTCCTGCCCTCCGGCGTGGAGGGTCCGCCGGGGGATCCGTCCTGCTCGGACGGCATCGACAACGATAGTGATGGTCTGGTGGATGGGGCCGATCCGGACTGTCTCAACACGCCGCCCGACTGCAGCGCGGCGGCGCCTTCCTCGAGCGTTCTCTGGCCGCCGAATCACAAGTTCAAGTCCGTCTCGGTTGGGGGGGTCACCGACGCGGATGGGGATCCTGTCTCCATTACGGTGAACTCGATCTCGCAGGATGAGCCTCTTGTCGCGCCGGGGGACGGGCACAAGTGTCCCGATGCTTCGGGTGTGGGGGGTGACACGGCGTCTTTGCGCGTCGAGCGGAGCGGGCGTCTCGATGGTCGCGTGTACCACGTCGGGTTTACCGCCGACGATGGCAACGGGGGGCAGTGCTCGGGCACGGTGTCGGTGTGCGTGCCGCACGATCGGGGGAAGCACGCGAGCTGCGTGGACCAGGGTGCGCTTGTCGATTCGACGGGGCCGTGTGCGGGGAAGCCGCCGCACGGGCATGGGAAGCCTTAGGGGAAGGGGGTCTCGGGTCGGGGCGTCGCGCTCGGAAGTGCGGAGTGGAAGGCTTCCCGTCAGCGAAGTGGTCTCATGCTACCCGGATCGGAGACGGGGGGTTCGTTGCTCGGAGCGGCGATCGCGGCGGCAAGGAGGATCGCGGGCTGATGTCTACTGGCAAGGATTGTCATTCGGCCGCGGCGTCCCGTTGCTCCGGTTCCCGAGGGAGCCCTCCGAGCCCGCGCTGACGCCGGTTACGAGGTAGTAGACGACCCTCCCCAGACCTGGTACGAACGGATCGAACAGCGACCCAGTCGTCATGCCACAGAACTGATCAGCCGCAGGCACCAAGGAAGGGTCTTGTGTGAAGATCCCGGTGGTCCTCAACGTCTTCATGTCGCCTCGATAGACGTTGTAGGAGGAGAACCCCTGCTCGCGTTGGTATAGGACCGACGTTGAGGCCGGCGAGTTGACCATGATCAAGCCGTCGTTCAGGTCGCAGACGTCTCCCTCGAAGTCGTGGTCGAAATCGGCCTGGTCATCGTTCGGGGTAAACGCGCAGTTGTCGCACACGTCTCCCGCCCTATCGCCGTCCGCGTTGTCCTGGGAGGGGTTGTAGTCCGCCGGGCAGTTGTCGCAGACGTCGCCTCGCTGGTCCGAATCCGTGTCCGTCTGGCTGGGGTTGTAGGTGGTCAGGCAATTGTCGCACGCGTTGCCCACTCGGTCGTGGTCGGTGTCGGACTGGCTCGGGTTGAACGCGAACCGGCAGTTGTCGCAGGCGTTGTGGACGCCGTCGGAATCGGAATCGAGCCCGGCCGCGTCCTCGTCGATGAGACCATTGCAGTTGTTATCGAGATTGTCGCAGACCTCGGCCGCTGGCTGCAGGTTCTGAGTGCAGGCAATGGAACCAGCCACGCAGTTCGTCGTGCCGATCGAGCAGATCCCCTGTAGCCCCGTGTTGCACGACAGGCCGCCGCCTGGATTTCCATCATCCACAACTAGATCGCAGTCGTTGTCCTTGCCATCACAAGTCTCGGTCGCAGATGGGTGAATTGAGGGGTTCGTGTCGTCACAATCTCCTGCGCCCAGCGAGCACACCGCGGGTGAGCCGACGACTGTCATAGCGGCATCGCAGTAACCATCCAAGTCGTCATCGCAGCCTTCGTCAATACTTCCATTGTAGTTGTCGTCGAGGCCGTCGCACAGGAACTCCGTTCCTGGGTAATCCCACGTGTCGGCCACTGGGTCGCCATTCCAGCCCCCGAACAAGACCACGCGACTCCGTGCGACGTCGTAAGTCAACGCATGATCTGATCGGGCGGGCGGACTCAGCGCGGGCGTCACGTTCACCCACGCCGTGCCATCCCACTCCCAGGTGTCGGCGAAAAAGTCGTTAGAGCCGGTCCATCCCCCGAACAAGACCACTCGGCCCCGTGCGCTGTCGTAAGCCATGGCATGGGCATAGCGGCGGAGTGGACTCACCGCGGGCGTGGCGTTCACCCAAGAAGCACCATCCCACTCCCACGTGTCGACACCCGAGGGATAGCCCCCGAACAAGACCACGCGGCCCCGTGCGCTGTCGTAAGCGACGGCATGCGAATCTCGAGGGGGGGGGCTCACCGCGGGTGAGACATTGCTCCAGGTTGTGCCGTCCCACTCCCACGTGTCGCCAAGGTATTGGTTGCCGTTGTAACCGCCGAACAAGACCACGCGGCCCCGTACGCTGTCGTAGGCCAATGCATGACCCTCCCGGGGAGGTGGACTCACCGACGGAGTGACCTTGACCCACGAACTACCATCCCACTCCCATGTATCGGCAAAAAACTGGCTGTACCCCGTCCATCCCCCGAACAAGACCACGCGACCCCGTGCGCTGTCGTAGACCATGGCATGGCGGGAGCGGGCAGGGGGGCTCACCGCGGGGGTGACGTCGCTCCAGGTCGTGCCGTCCCACTCCCACGTGTCAGCAAGGAAAGGTCCACTGAAGTAGTTCTGGCTCCCACCGAACAGGACGACGCGACCCCGGGCGCTGTCGTAGGCCAACGCATGATCAGATCGGGCGGGCGGACTAACCGCGAGCGCGACGCCCACCCACGCGCTGCCATCCCATTCCCATGTATCGGCAAGGTAGTAGGGGGAAACCTCTCTCAGGCCCCCGAACAGGATAACGCGGCCACGCGCGCTGTCATAGGCCATGGCATGACCGTACCGTGCGGGCGGGCTTACTGCGGGCGTGACGTCCACCCACGCCGCCCCGTCCCACTCCCAAGTGTCGGCAAGGAAACCATTGCCATAGCCACCGAACAGAACCACCCGGCCACGCGCGCTCTCGTAGGCCATGGCATAGGTCATTCGGGCAGGCGGACTCGCCGCGGGCATGACTCTTACCCATACGGTCCCGACCCGCTCCCACGTGTCGTCAAGGTGGCTGCCATTGCTGCCCCCGAACAGAACCACCCGGCCGCGCGCGCTGTCGTAGGCCATGGCATGGTTGCTGCGGGCGGGCGGGCTGACAGCAGGCGTAACGTTTACCCACGTGGTGCCGTCCCATTCCCAAGTGTCCGCAAGGTAGTAGGGGGCGGCCGCTGACCGTCCCCCGAATAGAACGATCCGAGCCCGCGCGCTGTCATAGGTCAACGCGTGTACGAAACGCGCCGGTGGGCTGACCGCAGGCGTGACGTTCACCCACGCCGTGCCGTCCCACTCCCATGTGTCGGCAAGGAAACCGTTCAGGCCGTTGCCGCCGAACAGAACCACCCGGCCACGCGAGCTGTCGTAGGCGAGAGCATGACCGTAGCGGGCGGGCGGGCTGACCGCGGGCGTGACGTTCACCCACGCCGTGCCGTCCCACTCCAACGTGTCGGAAAGTAGACCGCTGTCACCTACGCCCCCGAACAGAACCACGCGACCGCGCGCGCTGTCGTAGGCGATGGCGTGAAAATGGCGGTCGGGTGGCTTTGGACCGACGTTCCCCCACCCGACAGAGGCGGCAGCGAGGGTCGTCCCAACCACGATGGACAAGAGGAGCAGGAAAGCGCTCCGCGGCACGTTCCATCGACAGAACGGCGTGGTTGTCCTCATAGCTCCAAGGATACCCTGCAGCGATGCTGCAGCGGAGGAGCAGACGTGAAATCAACAACGGCGCGAAACCCAAATGGCAAGCGCACGCAGCAAGCGAACGCCATCGAAATCGTCACGCATCCGGCGGGGCGCATGCGGTCTCCAGGGAACGAGAGAGCGAGACTATCCACGACGCCTCTCGCGGGCAGGAGCCTCTCTTATACTCCAAAACGTATCCACGGTCAATGACTTCCCGCTGCCAACATCGACCAGCGCCCGTCGCGCCGTTCGCCCACGGGTGCAACTTTACCAAAGACGACGTCTTCACTCCCTGACCGGCATCGCAACTTCCGAGCCATAATCGACAGCGTGGTATCCTGACGTTGGGCACGCTCCGGAGGTCCCAGGCCATGGTTTCGAATGCGATTACATCCGCGAGTCTGGGCCACCCGTGGATGATGTTCGTCGATGGCGAGAACTTCACCATACGAGCGCAGGAAGTGGCGTCCTCGACCGGACGAGTCCTGATTCCGGGTCAGCACTACTTGAAGGACACCCATTTTTGGTTTCCGGGCCAAGGCCTTTCAGGAGACCGCAAGCTCGCCTTCGGGCGGCTGAATCTCGCCCTCCGATCATTTCGTTCCTACTTCTACACTGCGGTGCAAGGAGACGACATCAAGTTGGATGACGTCCGCGAGGCTCTTCTCGCGCTCGCGTTCTCACCCAAGGTCTTTCGCAAGCCAAAGGGAGGGAGGTCCAAGGGTGTCGATGTGAGCCTCACGACGGACGTCCTTGCCCACGCTCAGCAGGGCAGCTACCAAGCGTGCGTGCTCGTCGCCGGAGATGGCGATTACGTTCCGCTCATCCAGGAGGTCAGGCGGTTGGGACGAAACGTCTTCGTCGCGTTCTTTAAGAACAATGGGCTCAGTCCGGAGCTTCGACTGGAAGCCGACGACTTTCTAGACTTGACTGACCTGCTGCTGAAGCAGGGCACGCAGGAGAAGGCCCCTGAGGCACTACACGGGCCCAGATGACGACTCGCCTTCTTGCTCAAGGGCCGACTGGCAACTCCCCTCGTGACAGCAATGGGCAGGGTTCGATCGGCGCTCTGGGTTCCACTCGCTTCGCCAAGACAGAAGAACTGATGTACGGCCAAGAACCGCGTGGCGCTTCGGATGGTCACGCGGGACGCCCATTGTTTGCGACGGTGCGCGACCGGAAGGACTTGGCCGACATTGGCTTGTCGGTCACGACGACGAGGAGGGGGCCAACACCGTGAGCGACGAGAAGGGCGAACGCGCTCGACGCTCACTGGGCCCTTTACCTTCATCGCCAGAATCTAGCGACCTGGAGCGTAAGAGCTGGCAGGCACTTCAGGCTTGTCTCCCTGCGGATCAACTCATTCCCCGTGATGATCGCGCTAATGATTTCGGCGTCGACTTCAGTCTCGAAGTCGTCTATGAAGGACATCCCACAAACTGCCGGGCCAGGTGTCAGCTAAAGGCCCGATCAGGCACCCAAGCGACCGATGACGGGAGCATTCGTGTCAGAGTCACCACCAAGAATCTCAACTACCTTCTGAACGGGGAGGCGCCTCTTTACTTCCTCTCATAGGGTAGTCCTTAAGCCCTGACACCGACGTATTCGAGCCCGAAGCGCATGCGTCCCGACACGCGATCTCGTTTCGGATGAGCGCGGGCGGCGTTGTTGAGCAGGAACTCGACAGCGTCGTCGAGGATTGAGTGCAGATCGTGGAACTTGTCCAGGATGCAGCGCGTCAGGTCGCCGAGGATCTGGACACCGCACTTCGCGGCACGCTGGGTGGAGATCGCGACGTTTCGGCCGGCCCGCTGACTCGCGTGCGCGAGGCTCCGCTTCAGCGCCGCAGCGCACAGACTCGCCCAGATGAGCCCCTCCACCAGGTGAACGTTCGCGCTCGCGAACTCGTGGAGGTTCGAGAACGACTTCCACTCCTTGAAGACGAGCTCGATCTGCCAGCGCAACCGGTAGACGTCGCACGTCTGTTTGGCCGTCAGGATTCTCCGGCCCACGTTGGTGACGAGGACCATGAACTGCTTCGTCGATGGATTCCAGGAGAGCACCATCCGGAGCTTCAAGCTTCCGCCCTGGGGCCGCTCCCACTGGACCACAAGATCCAGCCGCCGT